>JAPKEY010000166.1 GCA_028821815.1 Candidatus Poseidoniales archaeon
TGCCCATATTGGCCGGTGGTTCATCCGCATCCATGAGAGTAGAGAAATCATCGATGGCTGTACCCATCATTTCTTGGCTGATACATAACGAGTCCGAAGTATCGTTTGCATCATAGTTGAGTGCAGTTGGATCATTGCATCCAGGGGCCAATTCTTCAATTACCTCTTCAACGTCTCCAGTTAATCCTTCTATGCATCCTGCGAGCAGAATACAAGTCGTCATCATCAATACCAGTGCTTTGCGCATGGCCCGGGCTCCGCCCGACGGTAGATAAACAGCGACCCGCCACCGATTAACCACGTAGTCAGTCGTTGAAGTCGATTCATGGCGCGTAAGCATTGAATAAGGAACACAGCACCAAATAAACTGTAGAGGCGGCGCCATGACACGTTCAAATCCTATTCGCAGCAGTATTTTCGGCATCCTATTGTTGCTCACTGTTGCACTTTCACCGTTCGCAACCGCACAAGTGACTCCTCCTACGGCTACAATTCTCACAGAATGGGTCAATGATGGCAATGACAACATCACCCATGGATACCGAATAGTGTTGAGTGAATCTCTTTCATTTTCAGAATTGGATGAACTCTCCGTTACAATCTCACATGAGGATGTCGATGGCAACCCAATTGGTGATTGGGCCATGGATTGGACTGGTGGAAACAACACCGAGTTGAGTCTCACAGTCAATTCGACATTGGGTTGGAAGGATGAGATTACAGTTGAAGTTTGGCAGAATGGTTGCTGTTCTCCATCCAACCTCATCGGTTCTCGAACCATTCAGGTCACAATTTGGAATGAACCGCTTTCCGACCACGAGATCACGCGCGTGACGAATTGGCACCTGATTCAAAACTCTGTGAACTTCACAGAAAGTGAATCTTGGGATCTCACTTTCACCGGCCAAGGTTGGCAACAGCGAACTGGAGATATCCTTGAATCCAATGAACTCGGTACAGGCATGCTCGATATTCAGGAGTCCACTGGTGGAGGCACAGGAACAGTGGCCATCCTTCTCTGGTTGGACGCAGTCTGGTTGAATGAGACTGTCAACGGTATGGATTTACAGAGCCAAGTCTTTGAGATGCGCGGAAATGGTACAATCGGTGTCAACAATAGCGAAGATGGTGTAGATTCTGAAATTTTTGGCAATGTTGTGAATTCCTATATCATTCGAAGTCTGGACCAAGGTATTGTTGAGGAACAATTGCGTATCGAAGCCAATGGCGGTATCCATCTTTCGTCAGAAGGCGGAGGGGAATCGATGGAAGCGAATGGAACACTTGCTCTACTTTTGATTGAAACCCATGATGTTGATGGACAGCGAATTCTTTCAAACACCGAATTTGAAGGAACCGCGGATATGGACATTCGAGGGGAAGATTACCAGATGGATTTGGACATTAGCCAAATTATCAATCGAGAACGTTGGGAGAACGGTCTGTTCCATTCATCCCTCAATCGAATCCAAGGTGATGGTGCATTCGACTTCACCGATCAAGAAGAGAACAGTTCGATAACAGTCAATGCGACAGTCTACGAAATTTTTCAGGAATCTGTTGACGGTTTGAAGACCGGTGACAAACTCCATGTCGATGGGACATTTTCAGGAGATGTCAATGGTGACTTTGGAATTGTTCGCGACATTGTCGCTACAGATCATTCTCAGGATAATGCAACCGGTGTTGCATTCACAACCAACGTCATTTTCACAGAATCATGGTTGAACCTTTCAGGAATTGGTAACAACCCGTTCGATATGGAAGCAGCTCATAACAAGACTTGGGATTATGAGGTTCCTCAGGATCATTGGGAAAACCGTACTGTGCGTTTGCGTTGGGATTCAATGGAGGGTGGCGAACCTTCTGAAGGCGACGAATTCCCCGAGCGCAGCCCAATTCAAGTCGACCTTGAAGCCCCTACAGCCGAAAGTACACTCGGTGATGTCGACATCACGCGTGAAACAGGTTTGGCCCCTTCCGGCTTGATTATCGGTGACCGCCTCGACTTATTGGGTTCTGAATTGATGCATCTCAGCGTTACCGCCACAAGTACTGGAACCGTTGTGAGAGATGGCCACACTATTCCTGTGACATATTGGAGTGGCGCATATGGTGACGACGGTTTGGCAACTGGCGCTGTCATCAGTGAGGGGATTCTAGCCGGACTAATCGCTGAAGTGACTCGCAATGTGACCATCGATATCGATGTAGGTGAAAGCCTTGAGTTCGGTGAAACACAATCGCTCGCGCGTGTACTATCTCCATCCATCATCACCGAGGGTGAGAACAATGCACCCAGTATCATATCTGTATCAATCCGTGAGGGTTCAGTTACCAATGAAGGCGCGGCCAGTGTTCACTTGGAGGTTGAAGTAGATGATGTAGATTGGAACGTCCGCAGTGTGACTGCAGATTTATCTGCACTGTCTCTAGGTACGGTTACATTGAACGATATCGGCCTTGAAGGCGACATTTCTGTTCACGATGAGACCTTCACTGCAGAAATTCAGTATTCAGGAATTGTCGATGGTGAAGTCAGTATTCAAATCGAAGTCTCTGATGATTGGGTTACTACCAGTGAAGCCCATGACATTCAGGTTCTCAATCGTCTACCACGTATTACATCGTTCACATACGCACCGAACACGGTTAACCGTGGGGATACAACAGTCATCTCAATCAATGCAAATGATGGTTCTGGAGTTACTGCTGTGGGCATTGACACCACAGAGTGGGGTGGTAATGTCACATGGCTCACACTCTCAGATGGGGATTGGATCGGAGATTTACTCGTTCCCGATACAATTCCGAGCGGTGATCAGGTTCTGTCTATTCGACTTGAAGATGGAGCAGGTGGAAATGGTATCACCACCCAGTTTGGGACAGGTGAAGAGTTACCCGGTCTTCATATTTTGAATGAGGGTCCAGCGATTTCAGATGTCATATTCTACAAGAATGAAGAGATTGTTACCAGCCTCAATATTCCCCTCACCGGTTCAAATCAATATACGATGACTGCACTTGTGACCGATTTGGATCCAGTCACAATTGTACAAGCTCGGTTGGGACTCCTCGCTCCCCCAGGTCAAAGTGATAATTGGATTTCTATGCGTGACGACGGGGTTGGTCCGGATGCAGTATCTGGAGATGGTATATGGTCAGTTTCCGTTGAAGTTCGACCCGGTGTACCCGGTGGAGTGACGACGGTGGACATCCGCGGTATTGATCAACAACTTGCACAAACGCCGGTTAATGATCGTACATTCTCTATTGGATTGGGCACTTCTGGTGAAGGTGGTGGCGGTGGACAAGCGGTATTGGAAGGTGCCAGTCAAGAATGGCTGGTTTTCAGCATCATTAGCATATTCCTAATTCTGACCATCGTTGGAATCACCTTCTGGATTCGTGGTGGCGGGCTCAAACAGATGATACCATCTCAAGAAGGTCCGTGGAAATAGTCCACGTCTCAACACCGACGCTTACAAAAGTGATTCTTGTTTCCCAAGATTTACACGAGTGTAGTGTAGTGGTTATCACCGGGCGTTGCCAACGCCTGAAC
>JAPKEY010000167.1 GCA_028821815.1 Candidatus Poseidoniales archaeon
CATTTATCGTGCGGCCGGCTATGTAGTCACAGCTGTGTTTTATGTTGATGACATGGGTAAACAGGTTGGGATTCTGTGTTGGGCTTTGGAGAATCTCAAAGATGGCCAAGTTCAGAATCTTCTGGCTGAAGGAGAAATCCCAATCGAAGAGTCACCACATTCAGCAAAAGCAGACCATGCACGCGTTCTTTGGTACCAGGCAGCAAATTTGTTGAAAGCAAAAGACTCGATTGTCGATACAGGTGTCACGGATTTGGTTCAAAAGAGTGAGGAAGCTGATGCGGATATTCTCGCCAGATTCGAAGCGGCATATCAACCGATTCTCGATGGGATGTTGGAGACCCTGGGACGCATGGGTATCACATTTGATTCATTCACCAAGGAATCAAAATTTATTGTCGATGGTAGTGTCGAAATTTTGATGGATAAATTACAATCATCTGAACTCCATGGTGTGGCTGAAAATGGGGCCCACTACCTTGAATTGGAGAGCAAGGGCGTGAAGGGGAAATCGACCCAATTCTATTACCGTCGCGGGGATGGCAGCAGCCTTTACGCGACCCGAGATTTGGCTTATCATCAACACAAATGGACACGTTCTGTTCGTTTGTTGAACATTCTAGGCGAAGATCATAAATTGCAATCAAAACAGGTCGGTATTGCTTTGGAGGAATTGAACATCCAACCCCCTGAGGCGGTCTTCTATGCTTTCACTAAATTGGCAGATGGGAAAATGAGTACAAGACGTGGAAATGTCGTCTATATGGATGATTTATTGGACGAGGCTCAAACACGTGCACTGGAGACAGTAAAGGAAATCCGTGCTGATTTACCTGCCGAAAAATTGGAAGCGATTGCAGAGGCCGTTGGCGTAAGTGCCACCCGCTTCAATATTGCAAGAATATCACCCGACAAGGGCATCACATTCCGCTGGACTGACGCGCTCAGTCTTGAATCCGATAGTGCACCATTCATCATGTATAGTCATGCAAGAGCCTGCTCGATTCAGCGTAAGGCTGGCGATATTGATCTTTCCGTAGGTCTCAATACATCTGACTTGTCAGGCACAGCCGCAGATTTAGTTCGAAGAATGGCTTACATGAAAGACGAATTACAATCTGCCATAGATTCTTCAGGTCCACACAATTTCTGTGCTTGGCTGAGTGCTTTGGCAGTGGATTACAATCGATTCTATCGGGATAATTATGTTATTGAAGAGGGCGTTGTTAACGTGCAGAATCTCATCATCAGCGAATTGGCACGTGACCATCTAAGGCGTGGTTGCGAAGCGGTGGGAATTATTCCTATCGAGGAAATGTGATTCAATGAGTTCGATATGTGCTCTTTTACTCATTTTCTCTATTGGTTCTTACCTATTGTATCGATTTTTCACGAAAACACCTGCGCCTCCTGACTTTGAATTAGAGGCGATTATTGCGGCACCCCTACCTCAAGAACCGCTGCTTGACGATGACAATGCAGATGAACATGCAGTAGAGTTTGCGGATACACTTTCAGCATTGAAAACAGGAGATGCTGAAACTTCAGATTATGAGCAGTCTGAATTTGCCGACATCATCGATGAGGAAGAGGTGGAAAAGGCTGAGTCTAATCAGGCGGTACTCGGATTCCTCGCTTTCATCCTTTGGATTATTTTCGAGATAGTGACAAACTGATTGTAATCCTCATCATTCTTCTTCGAGAATTTCTACGACGGTTTCACCAGCCCCAAATATTGACGCGATGATGGCGGAAATCCAGCCGACCATACAATCACTCAGTGATATCCTCGGCGATTGAATCGAATTTCTTTTGCTGGATGGTCTGTCGTTCACGATCTTTGTCATCTAACCATGCTTCTCGTGAAGACATTCTTGAGGTCATCCCTGCAGATGTGGATTGCGCCCGCATTCCCACCAGACCTTTGTAGGCCTGTTCGTAATTTTCCGCACGCTTGTTCCAATTGGCGGCTGGCCATCCACAGTCCCAGCGGCTGGGGTCGTAGGCATTCTGCTCAATCCAAACACCACATCTTGGGAAATAGCATCGAGCCTTGTCTTCATCACCCTCGACCCAAAATGATAATTCATCACAAACAGGACAATTTTTCCGGTCGAAGGCTGCGAGTTCCAAAGAACCCTCTTCCCCAACAAAATCAATTTCCCAAGCAACAATGCTGCCGCTAACCACATCTGTGGCACCGGCTTTGGCCAAGAAAGCGCGCATCACGTCCCATGCATCCTGCTCGGTAGAGAAAACTCCCAATTGTGTTTTTTCGCCACCAGGTGTGGCCACGACCGGGACGAAAACTTGCTTCAACGCCCCCTCCATACAATCCCGTCCTCTGAGAGGACGGAAGAAGTCATCGCTGCCTTACAGGTTGGCAAGCGCTTCTGCTATGCGCTCGGGTGTTGCCGCACGAATCATGGTTTTTCCTTCACCCCTAGAGAAAATTCCCACGCAGGGTAAAACATCAATTGAGGCTGCAAAAAGAGGGAACATTGCAAAGAGTTCACTCGCTTTTTGTTTGTCTATCCAATGAGGGGTGATCTCCAATGGGCGCTCGTTCAGTGCGGCTTCCAATTCGATACAGTGTAAACAATCCTCTGCAGTAATAATCACAACGCTGAGTTCTGCTGACACGACCTCTGGCCACCCCATGTTCTAGGGCTACTGGGCGCATGTTCTTAGCGTGGTCGCCGTACGACAAGGCATGGTAAACGTCGGCGATGATGCCCCAGACTTCAGTCTACTTGATCAGAACAACAACCCTGTCAGCGGTTCAGACTTCAAAGGACAGAAAGTGATTCTCGCATTCTTCCCTGCTGCGTTTACAGGAATCTGTACCACAGAGATGTGCACATTTGAGGAAAACGTATCTCGATTGAACGATGCTGATGCAGTTGTCTTGGGCATTTGTGTTGATGCCCGATTCTCCAATGCTGCATTTGCTGAGAAGAATGGATTGACGTTCCCCCTCCTATCCGATTACATGCGTTCCACAGTAGAGGCGTACGGTGTTGCCTTGCACGACTTCGCTGGGATGCCAGGATATACAGCCAGTGAACGCGCTGTATTCATTGTCGATGAGAATGGCGATGTGATGTGGAAATGGGTTGGGGAAAATCCTGGAATCCAACCAGATTATGAAGTAATTCTAGCTGAAGTTGGCGCCTGATTAGAAGGTTAGGCCTTCAGGCCAAGTCCGTTCAACCACAGCCAAACCTCCATTGTGAGGCATCGGTGCTTGCGGCTTTTCAATTCTGATTTTGATACCGGCGACGTTGAGGTGTCCCGAGACGATACCGATAATCAGATCGCACAAAGTCTCTATCATCTTCACCGAATCACCTCGTGTGACGATGTCATGAATTGTTCTTTGAAGAAATCCATAGTCAACACTCGTAGCGATTTCATCATCACATGCAGGTTCTTTGAGGACTACCCAAATACTAACGATAAAGGGTTGGTCTTTTTCCCGTTCATAATCATAAACCCCATGTTTCCCTTTGACGTTGTAATTCTCAACAGCTACAATCGTACTCATGT
>JAPKEY010000168.1 GCA_028821815.1 Candidatus Poseidoniales archaeon
TCGATGCTTGCATTGGGCGTCATAATGGTCTTGTACACATAATTCTGGGCGGGGCTTCTTCCCGCGCCTTGAAATGAATCCGACCCACCCCGTTGCATATGTGCGGTATTGCTGGCCTGCTCGGTCCGGATGGCGATGACGCCAGGATGGCAGAATCGATGGCATCATTGCTGAATCATCGTGGGCCAGACGGGACTCGTTCATGGTCGGAATCTTGTTCAAAAGGAGGTATTGGATTTGGCCACACACGCCTGTCAATTGTCGATATCATCGGTTCAAATCAACCACTGCATTCAGATGGTGGTTGCGTTCTTATTGTCAATGGTGAAATCTACAATCACCTTCAAATTCGTGACGAGGAACGCGGTTTTGTATTTCGTACAAAAGGAGATGGGGAGTCTATTCTAGCCGCGTATCATTCACGCACTGATGATTTTTCTTGGGTTCAACGATTAAATGGAATCTGGGCCTTTGCATTATGGGATTCTAAGCGTGAACTTCTCTTCCTCTGTAGGGACCAACTGGGTATCAAACCACTTGTTCGAACGATTACAGATGAGGGCACACTTCTCTTTGGTTCCGAAATCAAATGTTTTCGGGCACACCCTGCGCACACTCCAGTTCTTGATGTCGAAGCCTTGGTTGCCCGTATTGCCTACGAATATCCACTTGATGAAACCACATTGTTTCAAGATGTTCATTCAGTTCAAGCGGGGACGATTGAAATGTGGAAGTTGAATGAACGTGGAGTGAAATTGGAGGCGGCCCATCGCTGGGTTGCCGAGATTCGAAAATTCAGTAATCAATCCTGGTCCCCACATACAGACGCATCATCGCTACTAGAATCGTTGACAGAATCGGTAGCAGATCGCCTCATGTCAGATGTGCCATTGGGAATTGTCCTCAGCGGAGGTCTTGATTCTGCAATGGTCGCTGCCCTTGCGCACGAAGCCTCAGAACGCACAGGGTACCCACTTCCTGCTTGCTGGACGGTTGCCGAATCCGAAAACAATCCTGATTGGGTTGCGGCTGAACGGGTTTGCCATGCACTCGATTTAGAGCATCACCAGCACATCCTTGAGGAAAATGCATTCGTAAATTCACTTCCAGATCTAGCATGGCATGGCGAAGATATCGACTTCACAGTTTTATTTTTCCAACCTTTATTTGCCAAGATGGCCGAGTCAGTGACTGTGGGTTTGTGTGGGCAAGGAGCAGATGAACTCCACGCCGGTTATCCACGATATAGGGATTTGGAAGCACATCGCAATGTGGTTAGTTCTAGATTGAACGCTTCTGAACATCCATTCGCAACCTCTCTCCTCTCAGGGCCCATTGATCAACCCGGATGGCGTGCAAATCACAACCCTGAAGTCGCCTTTTCAGATTTAGAGACAACACTGCAATACGAATTGGACCACGGTCAATTGACCAATTTTCAACTGCGATTGGTGGATAGGCATAGCATGGCCCATGGCCTAGAAATCCGAGTTCCATTTTTGGGTTCGTCGCATATTGATGCAGCAAAACAATTGCCAATCCATTGGAAACTCTCTAACAGCGTCGAAAAGGCTGCTTTGAGAGAAGCTGCAAATCTGACAAATCTGCCGAAAGATATTGTAAATCGCCCTAAACTACCGGCAGGTCGAGCAACCTCACCCACCCTGATTGACAACCTATTGCACGAACTCAAAGGCCATGCTGATGACTATGCCAATGATATCCCGTCCATTTCACGGATGTTTGACGGTCAACCAGAGATTTCATTGGGGTTACGCTTGTTCCGTTCACTACACATTGTAGATGGTGGTCTTGGCCGCCATGGTAAGGGTTTGATGTCATTGCTGGAGGATGTTGATTGATGTCTTATCTAGGCCCCGATATCTTGAGTGATCTCGAAGCGAAAATCATTGCGAAGCGTGATGAATTAGAGCATTGGTTCGCATCAAAGAGACTTGAATTGGAGATGCCACTATACGGGTCTGTCGATATTCGAGATGCACACTGGAAGGTCGCAGTGGTTGATGCGAATCAATATCCAGCCGGTTTCAACAACCTACGCGAGGGTGATATCGGTGCCCATTTGCGTGATGCGATTGGCGACATACGTCACATCCACATATGGCCAGAACAGCATACGCGAAATCCAGCTTATGTGGAAAATGTCGATTCGCTAAAATCTCTGCTGGAAGGCGAGGGTTATGCGGTCACAACAGGTATCCTTGAGGTTGAGCCCGGTACACCAGTTTCCATCCAAGGGGCCGTTCCAGATCTGATATTACTCAACAATGACCTTACAGATGGCCCATTGCCGGAATTGGGTGTGCCAGTTTCCCCCTCACCAAAGATGGGTTGGTATCAACGGCGCAAGTCAAATCACTTCAGAGCAGTACAACCTTATATTGATGAAGTCGCTACAATATTGCAAATCGATCCATGGTTGTTATGTACCCATTGGATTGTATCGGAGGATAAATGCCTTGAGAAAGAAACATGTCGAACATTATTGGCTGCAGAAGTGGATAATTTCCTGACACAATTACAAGTAAAGTATGATGAATATGGAATCGAAGGTCAACCAACTTTGTTCGTCAAAAATGATGCAGGAACCTATGGTCTTGGAATCTTGGAAATCACATCTGGAGAGGAATTGCTGAATCTTTCAAATCGGAAAATGAACCGACTAACCTATGGGAAGGGTGGCACTAATGTTGAAGATTTCCTTATACAGGAAGGAGTTCCTAGCGCTCTATCTTCGAATTCGATGGTTGTTGAACCCGTTGCATATTGTGCGAATGGTCGGGTCGGAGGGTGGTTCTACCGTGCAAATGCGAAAAAAGGAGAAATGACGAATTTGAATAGCCCTTCTTCAATATTCCTTGCACCTAGTGAAATAGAGGATAAAGCGATTCAATCAAGACGCAATCATTGGCACATGTTGGTGGCAGAAATTGCAATGCTAGGGATGGCTGCTGAGACCTCATTGCTCGACTGAATCATCCTCTGCTAAATCTGGCGGGGCATCCATGCCCATGATTTCGAAGTTGGATGGAAATAGTGCAACGAGTACACCAGCAATACCTGTGGCCAGTGCCCACCAGAACATCTTGTACGCAATGGCCATTTCAAGTGCAATGGCGACTAGAAGTAGTCCACCGATGTTGGAAATCCAAACCAAGCGCTTGAAAGTCGCCAATCCAACACCTTTGGTGGTTCCTGATATTGAATCTGGACCAAATTCAGCACCGAAGCGAACAGGATCATCTTCGCCCATGGACTCCCCTCCTGCTCACAGTAATCAATAGTTTTCACCGGTCAATCATGATGATGGCATCAGTTGGACAAGCCAAAACACACAATCGACATCCTGTGCATGGATCACGCAGAACTTTGGCTTTCCGATTAACCTCGATATTGAGAATTGGGCTAGCCAAGGGTGTGTCGTAAATTTCGATAGCATCATCATCACATACGATTGTACACTGGTCACATCCGATGCACAATTCTTCCTTGACAAATGCGATTGTACC
>JAPKEY010000169.1 GCA_028821815.1 Candidatus Poseidoniales archaeon
TCCGGTGGTCGTGGAATGGGTAGTATCGAGAACTTTAGCCATCTTGAGGCAATTGCAGACCAATTGGGTGCAGCAGTTGGCGCCTCACGCGCTGTTGTTGATGAATGGGGAATGTCACACAGTATGCAGGTTGGACAAACCGGCAAAACAGTAAATCCAAGCCTGTACATCGCAGTTGGCATTTCAGGTGCCATTCAGCATTTGGCAGGCATGCGTTCATCAAAGTACATCGTCGCCATCAACAAAGATGCGGATGCTCCAATTTTTGGCGTTGCAGACTATGGTATCGTTGCAACTTGGGAAGATGCTCTTCCTGCATTGGTCGATGCCCTATCCAATTTGTGAGTTGATCATGTGCCCGACCCCCTCGTGGTCGAACCGACAGCACCTCATGATGCATCTGTAATCTGGATGCATGGCCTTGGGGCAAGTGCCCATGATTTCGCCGATATGCCTCGCATAATTTCTCGACCAGGGACTCGTTGGGTGTTCCCAAATGCTCCAGTACGTCCTGTGACACTAAACAATGGATTTCGGATGCCATCGTGGTTCGATATTCGCTATTTGGCGGGAGAATCCGCTGGTGAACGAGAGTGCCCTGATGAAACACAAGAATCCGCTGAAATAATCACTGCCTTGGTGGAAGCTGAGCACGCTCAGGGCATTCCTTACGAACGAATAGTCCTGGTCGGTTTCAGCCAAGGTGGTGCGATGTCCCTTTACACCGGATGTCGACTTTCAGAACGAATCGCCGGTATGGTCTGCATGTCAGGTTACCTTATTTTCCCCGAATTTCACATGGATGCCAGCTCTCCAGCCAATCGAAATACTCCGATATTGGTATGCCATGGAATTCGAGATGACATGGTGCCATTTACATCTGGGCAACACACGGTTGAATTCCTACGTGAGAACGGCTGGCCAGTCGAATTTGAACACTATCCAATGTTCCACGAGGTTTGCATGACTGAAATTCGTAGAGTCGAGGCGTTCTTTACCGAAATTCTCGATTAATCATCGAGTAAATCAAAGGTATCTTCACGTGTTTTACCTTGAACTTGTACGGTAATCGTGTCCGTGCTACTTTCCCTCGCTGAATCGCTAACTGTCAGCGTAAATGTGTGATTTCCAATTGGCAATCGGACATTGACCATCGCCGTATTGCCAATTTGCTTTGAATAGCCATCTCTCCAAATCCATTGTGCAACATCTTGGCTCCCTGGTGATGTTGCTGAACCATTGAGGAGTACGATGGCGGTACCATCCTGAGTGGCTTTGACAATAACGTCCAGTCCAGCATCTGCAGTTGGTGGGATATGGGTGACAAATTCCTCATCTGATAGTCCTGCCATGAGATCTGTATCTTCATCTTGGAATTGAGCAAGTTGTTCAATTTCATCATCGAGCATTGCAAATAACTCTGAATCATCCACTGATACAGGACCTGAATTGAGTTGTTTCCGTTCCTCTTCGGTCAACAACGAAGCCATGTCATCGCCCCCGTCGGCATACAAATCATCATCTGGTGCTGCAATGGGCGCTTTGAGTTCAACTCCATCGATAAATCCTAGCAGATCATCATCAATGTCAGCATCACCTGACATTACATATGGTGTTGCAGCCGGGTCAATCCAGAGAATTCGATTCTCCCGGGTGTAATCATTCTGGTTGTCTCCACTGAGTGCGATTCTAGTTCCATCCTGACTCATTACTATGGATTGAACCAAACCCGTGTGTTCACACCTCCAAACTTCTTCTCCATCTGAACCAATCCGATGAAGATAGAACCACGATGCAACCAGCAAATCATCTCCATAACGTCGAAGATCGTTAATTGTGTACATTGATTTCCAAAGTGTTGTAGATGTCAAATCATCATTGATTTTCAATACAGTCCCATCGAATTGTCCAGACACTGCACCCATTTCATCCGGAATGAGGCACATGGCGCGTGAACTGATTTCCTCAGAAAACATTCTTTCACCCGTTGAAGACCATCTTTCAAGTGCAATTTGAGCAACTTCAGAGGGTGTAATTCCAAGAACTTCTCTACAGAGGAGAAGGGAACCATCATGTAGGAAACACATTGCTGAGATGGTTTCACCTGTATCAGATTCAGGTTCTCTATTCCAACGTTTGTTTCCATTTGAATCAAGCACGTGAACATGCCCTTCGTCATCGGCAACCGCGACTCCGGTACCATCGCGAGCGACAGAAATCCCAATCAATTCACCCGCTGTGAATCCCCCCCTCTTGATTCCATTTTCGGTAAGCATGTGTAGATGACGACCTCCATCGATACAACCGATGACGGTCCCATCTCCTGATAAGTTGAGATGATCACAGCCACCCCCAATCGCATGCGTCCATCGATGCCCACCCAATCGTTCATGTCCATGAAGATCATTTGTGTGGGTGCCGACGACAATGACGTCACCACTGGCGATTTGAAGGTGAGTGATTGCATCATCAACATTGAATGGTTCCAACTTGGTTGGTAGATTCGATGTATCTAGGATGCGGATGACTCCATCGTCACTTCCCCATGCCATCCATTTGCCATCAGGGGAAACATCGATTGCTCGAACAATGGCGTCACATTCGATTTCCGCAATCGGGTCGATGACCATCGGCATGGTTCTTGACCATCCCACTCCATCTTGAGAGTGCCGCAAACAGGTATCAGGAGAAAACTCTGTTTCTAAGGGCTTCAACCTCTTGCTGCGACCAACCGGCAAGAGGCTCTAGATTGACTAACGGGGTTCGTACTGTTTCATCCTCATCTACGAAGGTTGGCGCATTTGGTAGATGATGGGCGACAATGCCCCATGGTGATGGGTTTTTGTTACGACCGGGTCCCGTGACCAATTTTTCAGCATACTCTTCTGAAACCAAAGATGGGTCCCAGGCTTTGAGTTGTTCACCAGACCCCTCGAGTGGTTGAATCCGACACCCGCGGTGCATCATTAACCAAGCACAAAGCACATCCTCTTCTGTATCCAAATGGGCCATCACCAATCCTTGGACTCCGGATGGAAGTCCACCTGGTCCCATAAATCTTGTACCCAATAGGCGAGCTTTGTCCGGGAATAAAGCCACGCGAATCGCCCAATCTGGCGCATTCAAGTTGACACTGAGGTCGACTTTTCCAAGGACGGCGGCACCGGTTGCACCGGCGAACGTTTGACTTGTCCATTCCCTTTTTTGTCCATGACGTTTACATCGGATTGCAAAACTCCCTTCGGGGTTCGGGTTGGCTTGAAGTGCTGCATTTGCAACATCCTCTGGTGTGGGTTCAACCTCGACAAATGGATCGACTGCATAAATACCAAATGTGTGTTTCAGTGCATCAGTAATTTCCAAATCACCCTCGCCGCTAACAAACATGAGTCCCCCTTCAACACGAATACTCACCTCAGCACCGCGGATGTGGCACTGCGCGATGAGTGTTGTTCTCAAAATACGGGTGAAATGCTTACGAACTGGTTTGGA
>JAPKEY010000170.1 GCA_028821815.1 Candidatus Poseidoniales archaeon
CGAATCCAATCATAGGTCAAGCGGACCTCTAGTGAACCGTCACTAGGACTTTGTAATTGTAGATGTAAACTACGGCCGGACATTGTCAAGACGCTGTTTGAAATGGCTGTTTGGACCATGGTTTGGAGTGTGACATCAAGTTCAGCAAGGTCCCATGTGCCTGAATAGTTCAGACGCGTGCTTGAGACCCACGTTGCCGCTCCTTCGACCGGACTGGAGATGGTTAGCATGTCCTGCGTCATTGGAATATTGGCTGGACCAGCTGTTCCAAACATAGGGAGAGTCAAGGTGTTACTTGAGTTCACCAATACGATTTCATTGCCGGGACGCGCTTCATTTGTAACATCAAAAGCGGTACCACCGAAATTAATCATTAGTGGTTCAGCACGACGGATCTCTGAACGGTCACTCTCGACAAATGCTGGTGCTTGGCCCCAGATATGTAGGCCATCCACACCGACGACATAGATACCGCTCTGTGTGATGACTGAACTTTCGAGGTTTCCGTAAGTCGTCAATCGAGTGGCCGAATGGAGAGGGGTCGAAAGGGCGATTCGATCAACACCAAAATTCGATACTGCGAGAATATTCAGGCCATCACTTGACATTTGTGTTACCGGCCAATCAGCAAAAGCGGAAGCGCGTGCACCTTGTTCCATCTCCGCTGTTGCACCATTCCAATGCATCATCGGACCTTCGTCTGTTGCAATGTGTACACCCCACCAGTCATCGACTAAGGCAGTGATTACATTGCTTGGGAGAACATCGATTAAAGTGGTGTCCAATACACTGAAAGTTAAACTGGTGCTCATTCCATTTGGAGTCAAGATGGTCGTGGCTGTAACGGAAACTTCACTGAATCCTGGGCGCGTTGGGCCCTCACCATCATGGCTGACAAACACTGTAAGCGCACCTGATGAAGAATACACGGGTGCAAATCCTGCAACCGAATTTCCAACCAGACCTTGGTTGCGACCCAACAATGTTGACAGGGTATCTGAAGTTGGATCATAAGTCAATATCCCTGATGGCGTACCAATCATGAGGACCCCTGAATCAGAATCGAGATATTCGATGAATGGGGTAGGGAGGCCATCTGCAGTCGTCATCGGATCTTCCCAATCATCTGCAGATAGATTCCACACACCTATGCCCGCGAGGGTAGCAATGTAGACGAGGTCGCCGATCTTCTCAAAGTCACGGACATAATTGCTAGGCAAACCTGCGGCAATCCGACCTGCGCCCCATTGTCCTGTAGAGGTGTCATATCGTTGCACACCAGCAGCTGTAGATGGTGTACCCATAAGTCCGACAACCAATTCATTGCCGTAAAACGCAATGCCATCCATCTGACCATGCAAGGGGAATCTGTTTGGAGTCAAGTTTCCAGATGTCAGATCAATTTGCCAAAGGCCTAGGCCTGCAGTTGTAATCCAGAGGGTGTCGCCATCGAGTGTGATTTCGTTGACCAATTCGGAATTCAAGTTCCATGCGCGCATCCATTCGATGCTGCCATTGGCCCCGTATACCCCCTCAAGGATAGCAGTTCCATATGTGGAATAGTAATCGTCTATGGGTACAGCCCAGATGTGTGTGGAATTGCCCGTAAATTCGGCGAGACGACCGGTCGAAAGTGTAGCGAGATTGTCCCATGCACCAGGGAATATACCATTGGAATCGAGATTGTCAACACGATTGTATCCACTCGAACCACCCGCACGTCCAATGGCGAATTCGTATACTTGGCCGCCGGGAACATGAGCAATGCTCGTCGCTTCATCGCCTTGGGAGAATGGAATGATGCTGGTAATCACCGGTCCTGTCGTACCAACGAATGTGAGGCCACCGCCGTCGTAATGACCGGCCAACAAACCACCACCGAAATGATACAAGGCACCGGGGAAAATCGGTTCACTGACTGTATTGTCATCTTCATCAATTTCTGCAATAAATCTTAGATTAACGTAATCGTATCGCATAATTGATCCATCATCTTCCTCAAATCCGATGTAGACGATATCGTATGCTTCATCACATGCGATAGCAACTGGATTGTCGTGAGGCAAACCATTCTGACCCCCCTGGTTCCAATCAGATAGCCATGTGCCTGAATTCAAATCATATCGTGCGACTCCACCCTGGCTTCCCCATTGGGCCCAACGATTCATTGCGACGTGGACAATGTCGTCACAGACACCGAAATCAGCACCGTATCCTTCAGGGATTTGGCCACTACCAGCATCGTGAACTGTCCATTGCCCTGATGTTCCATTCAGTTGAAGAAGTTTGGACTCTCGATTCCAACCATTGGTCGCCATTGTAGCAACCCAGAGATCGTCACCGATGACATCCATTGAATAGACGGCTTCCTCGACATTGTTTGGTAAGCCATTGTTTTCAGTCCATTCGGACAACCACGAATTGTTTGTATAATTGTAACGAGCAATTCCATCCTCGGTCCCAAAGAGAACGGCTCCATCCCATGTGACGATGCCACGGATAGGGCCCTCGAGAACAGAATCATCCCATGAACGTACAAGATTACCATTCATGTCGATTTGATGGAGAGGGGTGTTACCGTAGGCAGCATAGAGGTGACAATTGGTTGGGGTGGGATCGCAATCTCCTGCGAATTGTGCATTGACCCGTTCGACTTGACCGCTAGCCTCAATTGAATTCATCCAACTGTCGCTGGTATGATTCCACCGAACCATATGTCCACTCTCCCACCAATTTTGGGTATCAGATATTCCAAAGTGGATGATGTCTCCAACTGCACCCATCCCATGGACGATTGCTGTGGAACCTTCGGATGCACCAACATCCAATGTATCGAGTTGTGTCATGTTGACAATGTTGTACCGATAGACATAGTCGTTGGAGGAATAGCCATTGTTCCCAAATCTAACTTGCATGTAGTATAGGGTGTCGCCAACAATCACCAGTTCACCTGGTTCCTGGGCAGAGAGGGTGATGCCACCTGAATTGGTGCCCGAATCCCAATCTTCTTCCAGAGTTCCATTAACAACATCGATGAGGTTGAGGCCCATATCGCCACCTACCCACATGCGATTTGGATTGATATCTTGGATCATAGCTGTGACACCATTGCTCTCAAGTAGAGTTGAGGTCGCGGAATCCCAAGGAGATAGCCATTCATCGGTGGTTAAATCGTAACGAAGGATACCTATGCCATCATATCCAATATAAGCAATGTCGCCAATAATTACTGTCTTGGCATTGTTTGTCTCGACGCCGGCCTGCCATGCTTTGATCACCGTATCGTTGGTGATGTCAATCACGCCTGCGCCTTCGTAATGACCCACCCAAAGTCGGTTGGGTTCAATGAGTTCAATCGCATAAACGAACTGGGCGGGTAGCCCATCTGGATCATCATCCCAGCACTTCTGGAATCCAAGATTGGATCGGGACCATTGACAGGCGCCGGTCTCTGTGGCTGCGTAGATGTACTGATTATCAA
>JAPKEY010000171.1 GCA_028821815.1 Candidatus Poseidoniales archaeon
GGAGGGGAGTATGATAAATTCGAAATGGGAGTCATACACTCAATTTGGCCCAGGGAATTTTGGTCGGTAGGGGTCACTTGAATTTGGCCCGTTGAACAAGGAACCTCTGGTTCGGGTTCAGGTTCGGGTTCAGGTTCGGGTTCTGGAAGTGTAGGGGGATTTTCTCCGTCCGAATTTGATGTCTGTGATTGAAAATTACCAATACCAGCAAGTCCACCCAGAAGGAGCAAAGCGACAAGCAAAGCAGGCAATAGCCGGTTTGGCTCTTCAGACACGATGTGCGCAAGGCGCCGAAGGAGATAGCATTCTCCCTTCGGGCAACCTCATGACCTGTGACGGATTCGAGTAATTATGCGGGTCGTGATTACTGGAGCCGCAGGCCTAATTGGAGGCATTGTCCACGACCATTTGACTTCACTTGGCCATGATGTCATCGGAATCGATCGACCTCTAAATGATTGGCTGGCATCCGGGAGAAATACAGAGGACGGAAATGCTCGAAATCGAGTTGCAATTGAAATGGATTTGACAGCGGTTTCCGATGAAGAGCTGTGTGCGGTTTTCGAAGACTCAGATTGTCTCCTCCATTTGGCTGCAGACGCGAACCCTTCCAATGATGATTCATCGATGATGCGCAACAATATCGAGCCCACCACGGCTATTTTTCGATGCGCAAAATCATCCCATATTAGTCGAGTCATAGTCGCCTCAAGTGGTTTGACACAAGTTGGGCTTGAACCCTTGTTTGCTGAAGGTGGACCGATGTACGGGCGTATGATCCGAATAGAAGATGGTGTCTCACCAACCTCGACATATGGGGCTTCAAAGATCTATGCTGAAGTGTTGGCTGAAATGCATGCACGAATACATGGAATGGAGACTATTGCCGTTCGCATTGGAACTGTCATCCCTGATGAATCTGAGCATTGGCGCCGTGGTGGCCGATTGCAAGCAACCGCATTCTTGGCGGAAGATGTACGCCAATTCTTCCAAGCAGCGGTTGAGAAACCGTTGGATGGACATCTCCTCACCGCAGCCCAATCTGATTCCCCTGGGCGATTTCTTGATCTCGAACCGGGACTTTCAGTACTGAATTGGTCCCCAATTTCATGGCCGGACAGTGCAGAGAACTTGCAATGAACCAGCACGACCTCGGACAGGATATGTCCGACTCACTCACATTGGGTATCGATGTCGGAACCAGCGCCACCAAGGTCCTCTTACTCCAGTCGGATTCAACTTGGGAAATGGATGTATGGCCCTCATCGGAAGGGTTGTGGGGGAATCTGCAGAATTGGTTGAGTGGCAGAGGACAACAAATTACTCGAGTCGGTATTACAGCTCATGGCCCTTCAGCGGTCGTCATTCGCGATGGATTGCTTTGCGGACGAGTAATCCCTTGGCATGAGTCTCTGCCGGAACAATGTGAAAGACCTTCTGAAGGAGAACAACACCTGCCTCGCACACGTGCATGGGTGCCCTCGAGATTGGCACAATGGGAATTGGAATTTGGACCACTCAAAAATGGAATTGCGGTTCAACTCAAAGATTTCTACAATTGGGAACTGACTGGAATCATCGCAAGAGATCAACGATCGATGAGAGGTTTTTCTGGTGATGGCCATTTCCACCTACCGGCGAGTGTGATTGGTCAAGTCACTAGAGGTGGTTCGGAATTATCAGGTATCGCAGAAGGCGCAGATGTCATCTGTGGATGTGATGACTTGACTGCAGGAGTGATTGGTCTGGGCGCAAACACGGGAGTTTTGTTCAATCTTGCAAACACCAGCGAACATGTTGGCGTGGTGGGTGGTGAACATCAAGAGGGAATGAGTTGGTTGCCACCACTCGGACAATTGCCCGCGCTGAGTTACAATGCAACCACCGCAGACCCTAATATTGGCCTGGAGGAAAGAAATCAATCGATTCTAGAACTCCGAAATCGGTTCCCTTCCGGGGAAATGTGGATCGGGGGTGGGTTCGCAATGAATTCACAATTGGTTCAATCACGTGATGCAATCTACAAGGCGGGACAGGAGGTCAGTGTACTCGGTGTGGCCAAGCTAGCGAACCGACGACCGTTGGCAGTAATATTTGGTGCTGGAAAGGTAGGGAGGGGATTCTTGGCACAACTTCTCAACCGCGCAGGATGGGATTTTTCATTGGTTGATTCCCACGTCAAGACCGTCGAAGAATTACGAGCCAATGATGGCTGGAAGATATACAACCTATCAACCGGTGATATTGAACGATTAGAGGCTCAGGATATCATGCATATCGACGATGACCTAGACGATTTGCTTGGAAAGGCAAATCTCGTTTTGACTGCGATGGGAGCCAACCATCTCACACAGTGGTCCGAAATAATCCGAAAGCCATTGTGCAACCGATTGCAGAAGGGATATATTGACATCATATTGGCTGAAAATCACCCTCGCCCGGCAACTGCAGTTCGTGAAGCACTACTCGATGGTGCGACTGAAGTCGAATTACAACTCATTCAAAGAAATCTAGGCATTGCTCAGGCACAGGTTCTACGTTCTTGCATTGAGCCTACTGAACAACAGCACCCCCTCACAATTCAGGTTCAAGACCACTGGACTTTACCTCTTGATGGGGATGCCCTCAGAACCAATATCACAATCGAAGGATTCGAACTCAAGCCAAATTTTGAACGCGAGTTGACACGCAAACTATTCACCTACAATTGTGTCAACGCAATGGTGTGTTACATTGGCCACCTTGCAGGATACAAATGGCTGGCTGATGCTGCGAACAATCCAATAATCGCAGAACTTGCACTACAAGCTGGAAGAGAATCCTCGGCAGCACTGGTGGCTGCCTATGGGTTCGATGCCGAAGAGCAACATATGTGGTGCACTCGTGCATTGACAAAATATCAGGACAAGACCATCCGTGATCCAATCGAGCGGAATGCAAGAGACCCTGTGAGGAAACTCGGCCGCTTTGAGAGGTTGTTGGGGCCAATTCACCTCTGTATGGAGTATGATTTACCCCATCAAACACTGCTAATTGGAGTAGCGGCTGCACTTCGTTATCCGGGTGCAACAATGGCTGAAACTCTCCCTACGGGAGAGGCTGATACTAGATTAGAATCTCTCCTTGCTTCTGAATCAATTTGATAGGTGGTCGCAGACCTTGCGGTAGCATGGCTGCTCCCGATACCTCAGATGAAGAAGATGAGGATGTCGATGAATCACCTAGAGGACCACCAACAAGAGGACCCCCTTCTAGAGGACCACCACCACGTGGCCCTCCGGGGCGTAGCCCCCCGAATGGACCCTCATCTGGGCCACCTAGTGGACCCCCTTCAGGGCCACCATCTAAGTCCCCCCCAACCGATGCGTTTCAACACTCTGAGCCAGAACCAGAACCTGAGCCGGAACCTGAGCCGGAACCAGAACCTGAATCTGAGCCTGAACCCGAACCTGGGCCCATTGAAGAGGCACCT
>JAPKEY010000172.1 GCA_028821815.1 Candidatus Poseidoniales archaeon
CGATATACCGCCAATCGATTGTTGTCCCAGTCTATGCCGGACAAACCTGGTGCGCTTGCAGAATTCTCAGAACGCTTGGCAAATGCTGGTGTTAGCATCACTTCGATTTATGTATTATCAAGAATCCAGGGGGCGACAGAATTAGCCTTCTCTGTTGACGATTTAGATAAGGCTCGGGCCACACTCAACCTACACGAATCAGTACCACCCTGATTAAACCAAAATCAGGTCAAGTTCTGATAGAGCGGTCCCATCTTCACGTAGTAGCCGAGCTTGAACGTGATCCCCTCTGGCCAACGGACCGATACCAGACGGTGTTCCACAGAAGAGCAAATCTCCTTTTTCGAGTGGGGCCCAATGAGACAAACTGGAAAGTAAGTCGAGCGGTGTAAATGACATCTCACCAATCGAGGCTTCTTGTCTTGGTTCACCATTGACTGCGAGTTCCAAACGAAGATGGGCAAGGCCCACAGGTGGTTCTACGAAATTACCGACGATTGCACTATTAGCAAAACTCTTCGATTGCGTCCAAGGCATGCCTTCGGATTTGGCGATCTCTTGCGTGACGCGATCTGTCAAATCTAATCCGACTGCAATCTGAGAAAGGGTGATTTCTTCATCTAATTTGAGAACCAATTCAACCTCATGGTGCACCTCATCCAGATGCATTGGGAGCATCATCTCACAACCCACAGGTGGTTGTGCAAGTGCTGCCCATGGTTTGAGGAAAAACTGTGGAGATGTTAGCGGTTGACCTCCCATTTCCTTCGCGTGCGAGGCAAAGGTCCGGAGTGCGCACCAAATGCTCGGCATGATTCTGCGAGTGGGTGATTGGACATCAAATGAGCGGGGTCGAATATACGAATACTTCACCGCGATCAAGAACTAAAAGGCGATCTGGTTGAATTTTAACCCAATGTTCACCGGTCAGTTCACGTGTTGAAACCAAAGCAGCATCTCCATATTGCTTGGAACGACGCACGAGATAAATTGGCTTTCTTGGATAATGATGGTAGACATAGAGCATCCTTCCATCACTAATGAGTAAATTCAAGTTAATGTGATCACCATAGTGCTCGAATACAGTACTGATGGCGTGCTTTAGAGCCGGATATACACCCCGAATTTCACCTTGATTCTGGTATCGTTCAACCTCATCCATGATGTGATTGAAGATTTGTTCAGAATCGGTATCACCTTCGGAAAGAGGATGGGGGTCGACATCGTCGACCCATCCATTGTGAGCAAAAATCCAATCTCGACCACGATAGTGTCTCTTGAATGGATGGCAATTACAAGTTAGATGTTCTCCATGGGTCGCATAACGAACATGCGCAATCATATTCGTTGAGCGGGCTTCTTCGATTGAATTGTAGAATCGATCCGAAAAATCTGCTCGGCATGGTTCCCGTTCAATTCGAGCTTCTCCGTTTTCATACCACCCCAAACCCCAACCATGGGGGTTACCGGTGGCATAACGCGCAAAACGTGGAAGACTTTGTGTTGCCCGATCTTCACCGTTGCAACTCATCGCAAATAAATCGCACATGGAACCTAAGATGTTCTCGACCCTTATGAATCCTCCACATTGAGACTAAGCGAGGATTCAAGGAGTGCCCATTCCTCGTTTGAAGCGTGGCTAAGAAGGATTGGAAACTCAAGGGCCGAAAGCCCGTTCGGCACAAGAAAATCAAGGGACTCATCGAGCGATTAACCATACCCCTTGGAGTAGAAACCGACTTGGCAACCGCATTTCTTGAAACCGCCACATTCGGACCCTGGAATATGTTGATAGTCGACAAATCCCCATTGGGTATGGAAGTTGAAGATTCAGAAGGGGAAACCATTGCTTTTCCAACACTACGTGGTATTCTAGCCTGGAATCCTTCACAGAAATGGTGTGATGTCGATCATGGTGCCATTCCCTTCTTGATGAATGGTGCCGATTGTATGGCAGC
This sequence comes from Candidatus Poseidoniales archaeon, assembly GCA_028821815.1. Taxonomy (GTDB): domain Archaea; phylum Thermoplasmatota; class Poseidoniia; order Poseidoniales; family Thalassarchaeaceae; genus MGIIb-P. The sequence continues at coordinate 1,959 of JAPKEY010000172.1, forward strand.
TGGAATTCACAGTGCATGTGATACCATCGAAGCTGGAAATCTCATCTGGATCCGCGACCAAGCCCATGGTAAACCATTGGCCATCGGCTGGGCCATGATGAATTCTAGAGAAATGGTTGATGCCACCAAAGGCAAAGCGGTGAAAATGCTTCACCATATTGGTGACGAGCTTTGGGGGCTCGAGTTTTAATTACTCAACCTTGTGAACGCCGACGGCATTGGGTCCCTTTGGACCCTCGCCAACTTCGAATTCGACTGTGTCGCCGTCTTCGATTCGTCCTTCAACATTGGATATATGAACAAAGAGATCGCTTTCTCCTTCTCGTTCGATGAACCCGAAGCCTTTCGTTTGATTAAACCACTTGACAGTACCTTGTGCCATGTTACCGGCGCGCACGCTCATACTATATTGAGCAAGTACCTTGGATGATTTCCTATTATGCCTATATTTCGATGAATCATTTTCCGCGGATGGCTTAATGAAATCAAATCATAAGAGCATTATTCAAGGAAAGACGCAACGACATCATATGATGCGCCGTTTGCTTACCCTCATTATCGCGCTTTCATTTTGCCTTCCGTTTGCAATCGCGGCGGATGATGCAGGTGTGAATCGAATTATCGATATTGAGGGAACACCCATCGATTCAATTCACTCACCGGACGTGTCCACTGACGGGGTTAATTTCACAATCTGGGTAGATCTGTCTGGTGAGGCAAGTGAAAATGGAACCACTGTGGAATGGACGGTTCAACAATGCATCAACAGCGGTGTATGCAACCCACCTGAAAGAATCTCAATGGATGTTGGAGATATAGGAAAATGGACGAGTACGATTACCCCAGTCGAAACACATTCCTACATCAATTACGACATTGTCCTGATCTATGCGGATGGTGAAGATGAGAAGTTCCCAGAGAAAGGCTTTGCCGAAGGTGGCAAGGTGTGGTCAGATTGCTGGGTCTCTGGTCAAAACAGTGGTGGAAATAATTGCCCGGATACCGTTGTATTGGAGCCAGAACCAATGCCTGCACCCGCGCTGATGGCTACAATCATCATCGGACTATCGGCTGCCTTATTGGCCAAGCGCGATGACTAAGCGTTGCCGATGGTGGAGATAGGCTCACCAAAGGTGAGCCAATGGGTAAGACGATTACAAGAAAACAAGTTTCTGCATTGAAGAAAGATTTCGCCGCGAACCCAGCAAACAAGGTGGCACAAAACGCTGTAACAAACGTCCAATTACCTGATTTGACATTGAATCGGGACTTGATTCAGAACATGGACTCCACATTCAGTATCAAGCTGGATGACTGGAAAGTGACCTCGCAGAAAAGAAGTGGGCGTTGTTGGCTGTTTGCAGCCCTTAATCTGTTCAGAGTTGGTGCAATGAAGAAGATGAAACTCAAGAATTTTGAGTTCAGCCAGGCCCACATCCACTTC
>JAPKEY010000017.1 GCA_028821815.1 Candidatus Poseidoniales archaeon
GAGGAAACTACGAAGTTTGGTAGGGTCATTTGGGTCTGGCATCGGTCGCAGAAAGCGTGAAAGAACGAAGCCGCCAAGAGGGAATCCAATGCCGACCAGCGTCATCAAAGCAAGCGAAAGATAGGCTGCTGAGACGGAGGGCATTTGGAGGCCTCAAGGGAACCCGTAGGGTTCCTTGAGTCGTTCGACCCAAAGAGGCATCATAAGCATATCCAGCGAGACTTCGGCTGTAGAGGGTAACTCACAGACCAATACTACGACGACGGTTGCGCCAAATTGTGAACAAAATCATCACACCTAGAACACCCAGAATTGACCATGAAACGGTGTTCCACGTCTCCGAGGATAGGCCGAATACACTGTCATCAAGAGTTGCCCTGACAGTCATATCCACCGGTTGTGCAGCCACGGGTGCACTCTCTGGAGTGACTATGAGTGTGAATTCAAATTCTTCTTCAATCACCAACTCTACTGGTGGCTTGACTCGAACACGCACAGTGGAGGATTCACCAGGCCCAAGCAGGAGATCAGTTTGCTCGATATCGATGGTCCAACCTCGCAATCCTTCAGTAGATGAAATTTCAATCTGCTCTTCGATATTACCACTGTTGGTAATCTTAACCATGAAATCAGTAAAACCTGGGTGGGTGGTATTCTGCGTTGCACCACCCTCTACCTCGACATCGATGTCGTGCACGGTTGCAATCGACACGACGATGTCGACGCAAGATTGAACCGCTGCATTGCGCATGGATGCAGTACAAATGCGCACCACACCAGCCTCACCATTCAAACTCTGATCCGTGCCCATCACACTGAGGGTCAAATTGGCGTAATAGATCAATGAATCATCAGGGAGGGTGAACACCCCTGGTGCCAATTCTTCTGCATCGGAACTTAGAGATGTTGAAATCGTTGAATCCATCCCTTCTACCGTAAACAGGGCTTGCTCGACGTAAGGTGATGTCCCGATGTCACTGAAGAGCAGAGCAACGGTTGTCTGACCCCCGGGTGGAAGGGTGACAGTCATCGAATCGGGTGCCCCTTGTGGTTCAGCTAAAATCAACTGCATCATGTAATCATAATTTGAGACACGAGCAGTTACTGTCACCGTGTATTCATTGGCAGGTGCTGATACAATATTCACCTTTATCTGGACTTGCAGGTAATCGCCTTCATCCTCACTCTGGATATGCATGCGCAAGTAAACTTGTTGTGATTGACCTGCATCAAGAGAAATTTGAGTCACTTCATTGTCAGATTCATCAACAAAAATAGATTGCCATGAGGGGGATGCGCAGGAACCTGGTTGGTTCGGGTCACATGCACGTAAACGGAATGAATCCTGTACGTTCCCATTATTGTGAACGGTCAATGGGAAGTCAATCGACTGATCACTACGCCCAGTCTGATCGGTAGAAAGGACGGCTCCATCAACCTCGTGTCGTTCTGCGACGGAGACCTCTAAATCACCGGTGATTTGAATCGATGAATCTCCACTACTAGTCACAGTGAATGAAATTGTAATCGTGTCATCTGCAAGTGCATCAAGCGGAACAAATACAGAAACTGTAATGCTCTGCTGATTGCCATTCTCATGCTTCCCTGGTAAGGACACGGTCGAGTCACTCAAAGTCACCGCCCATCCACTTGGAACTGGACTGTGACCAATCGCAAAGGAATCTGCACCATTTCCTTGATTGGTAATTGAAAGACCAGTGTCTTGAGAAGTCCCGGGTTCGACATTGTTCAGATAATTGGAGGCAAGAGATGCGCTACCCCCATATGATTGTCCAACCGTCACTGACAACGTAGCCGTACAACGTGGGCTATTGCCATCGAGAGCACGAATTTCGATTACTGTAGTTTCACCTGCTGGAATACTATCATCCGGGGTGACATCAAATGAAATAGCAGCCTGCCCATTTCCATTATCGTACGGTAGATTTCGTTGACTGACCTCTGGTGTTACCCAATTGGCTTTGGAACCAGATTTCCCAAATCCAACTGTCCAATCACTGTTGCCAGCATTTGTGAGCATGAAATTACCGGATTGTGATGCACCTGGAGCGATTGTCATCGAGGAAGGGGATAGAGTTGCTTCACATTCGTGAAGTTCGGGGATATTCAGCGTCACTGAGAGGTTGTCTTGTGCAGCATCTGTACCAGGGGGGGGGGCGGGTGCGGTAACTGTAGCACGTGTGATGAAACAATGAGATCCGGCTTCAGTCTGTTCACCATCTGGAACTTCAACTGTGATCGTTACAGTCTCTTCATCATCTGAATCCACAGTCACTTGAGCCGGATCAACCGAAGCTTCCAAGCCATCTGAACGGCAACTAGAGGAATCATCCATCTCAATGGAAATGGTTTCCTGTGTTTGGCCTGTATTCTTAACAATAATTTCCCACTCAACCTCTACGGCCCCATCGTAATTCTTGGTGGCTTGATTGGTCGAAAGCTCAACACCTTGGGCTGCGTTTCCAGTGCCCTCTCCCTTTGTAGTCGTCACTATGACATCTGCTTGGGCCGGTGCGCCTGGCGTCCCCGGTTCAGCTGGAGATGCTGTTGCAGTCACCGTTGTTTCACAATCGTCAGCAGTCTGTTCACTTGAGTCCTCAGTCACGTTTACCGTCAATGTTACCTGCTCATTTGATTGAGGGGAAATGACACCAGATACCTGCTCAACCGTGCTGGTATAGCCCTGACACCCACCCGCTTCTTGACTCGTAGCCAATTGCACTGTGATATCTTCATCACCCGTATTCCGGACTGTGATTGTGTATTCAGCAGGCGTGCCAGGTGAGGCCTCTTTAGAAGATGAATCTGATGTCAGTGTGACATCTGCTTCAGCGGCTGCATAAGGGCTCATAATAACGAGCAAAAGCAGTGCAACAACGCAAAGGCTGCGACCTCGCGCGGGTGTGCGCATGAGATGGCGACGGGACAACCCCCTCAAAAGGGCGCCTGCTTGGCGGTTCAGGAACTCACCTCCTCGACAAAGGTATTCACATCAGCCTGACAATTGCGACATATGGCTAATGCTGAGGCACTGCAAGCATATCCTGATTCGTGGTACCGTGCACCGCAGCCGGGGCAGGCCCGGCGTGTGCCTGCAATGGGTTTGTTGCAACCCCAACAAACAACTCCAGGGACTGATTTAGGCACACTTTCTGTCGTTGTACTTGCAGTGAATGCTGTAGGTGGAGGAGGTGACATTGAAGAGGTAGATTTGCTATCTCGAAGGCGAACAATGAGTAAACCAGCAATAACAAGTCCAATTACGATGAAAACAAGCAAACCAACTACTGCTAGCGTTGCACCTGTTCCACTGTCTGTAACGCGGGATGGATCACTAGTGACATCCACTGTTGATGAATGAGTTGAACCAGGTGTGTTTGAATTTTCAAAACTAAGTTCAATCGTCGCCTCTCCAGGTGAATCAGGGGTGATTCGAACCCGTATCCCCTGTGATTCTCCAATGGCCAAATCCACAGCATCCGACCCGGTGATCTCAGCGGTACAGCCTGTGGGAGGGGTGACGATGATTCGCTCCTGAATCACGGTGTTACCGGTATTTAGGATATCTAAATGCAACAAGGAAGATTGGCCCTCGATTGATTCTTCCATCGAGAGGGTCGTCCAGACAACGCTGGGGCTCGCTGCTACCGGAATCAAGGCACTTGCAGAACGTTCGATACCGTCAGCATTGATTGTCAAACCGATTTCAGGTTGCCACCCCGCCATTGCAAAGTTAGGTGCAATAATGATGCAGTTGATTTCAGCGGAACCTCCTGCTGAAACCACTCCAACAGGGTCACAGATGCCCTCCCAAGTTGAATCGGGAAGATCAATACTCAAGCTTGGAGTCCAATCAGAAACCCCATCATTGAAGATGAGCCAATGACCGATAAACCCGGGGGTTCCGATTGGAATTTCTGAAATCGCATCGCCCTGTGAATTGGTAGTTCCGATAAGGGTCAAAACAGGTTTGGCTTCTTCGATAACATTCAATTCACCTTCCCATGATACCCGATAACCATCTTGTGTTGTCAGATGAAGTGTCAACGACCCACCTACAGCCAATCCATTGCCTTCGAGTCCAAGCATATAGGATGCGGATTCACCTACAGGAATTGTAATCGAATTTGAGCCCGCAATCACAGACCAACCGCCGGGTCTGTCATCAACATTAGGATAAAAGGTTAATTCGGTATTTCCTTGATTTGAAATCGTGTATTGTAGATACACGGTTGAATCGGGACGAAGTACACTCGGACTCGATTCAAATTCGATGAAGGCTGAATCAAATTCAATGACTTCCATCTGTATAGTGTATGCCCATGTTTTGGTTGGATCAACCTGGGAGGTCACTCGCAGAATTGCCTGCAATGTCTGACCAGCAGAAGGTGGAACACCTAACTGAGGTGTGACGGTCATATCGACGGTTCGTGCACCATCGAGAGGGATGGCACCTGTTGAACCTGAAGCTGCACCGATAGATGAACCCAAATTATCAAGTCCAACCCACCATCCAATAGGTGACTCGATGAACAAATTGTAACCTTGTATTCCATTACCATCATTTTGAACGTCGATATCGAAGGAGGTTGGTGTAGCTGGGTGCACCTGCAATGTTGAGAACGGTGCTTGGAAGGATGCCTCCGGTAAGACTGGTACGTTGAGGGAAAGGGTCAGTGGGAATTCGATGTTGTTGTCTTCGTCCCGTGCTGTGATTGTCAATTGATAGAGGCCGGGCGCTGGAGATTCATCATGAACAAGTGTGAAACCGACCATGGATGATTCTGAACCATCAAGGGCGAAACTGGTCTGTGTGAACGAGGTAAACCACCCATTCATCATCTGTCCATTGCTGATTCGCATCGGTGTTGATGCGCTGATTGAAGCATTGGTCGAGATAAGGGCCGTATTGCGAATTTGCAATTCCCATACTGTACTGGTTTGACTGGCCTGTTCAATTTCAAGAATGGTTTGTGATGTGGAAACACGTACACCTGGAGCACTGACAGCAACAGGGATTTCGAAGAGATTGTTATCCTCATCAATCTCTTCCTCAAGATTGTCAGGATCAATGCGAATGGTCACCGCCTGTGTTCCCTCGTTCAGTGGGGTCCAATCCCATGTAGCCCAGCGAATCATGCCTGGACCCAAATCAATTTCAACATCGCCAAGGTTTTGGGTTCCAGCAATGGCCTCAATACGCAACCCATCCGCTCCGCCCCCACCCTGATTTTCAATTTGAATGGAAATCTGACAAACCTCGTTGACCTGAGGAATTGCTGTCGATAATTGGAAGGAGGCTGGGATAGGCTGAGGATCACTGCGTAAATCATTGACACCCGCACCACGGATTGCAAGTGCGAAGGGTTGGTCACTGCGCTGACCACCATGGGCAACATCTGTAATGAGAACGGTCCAAACACCAGCGTCTGCTTGGTCAATTAGTACGACTTCAACATTATTCACATCATCTGCATCACCACCTGTAGTCGAACGACCATTGGCAAAATCATTGCCTTTGTATTCGGTACCATCGGGTGCGGTAATCACCATGTCGAGATTATTTTGCAACTGAGTTGAAGCCCATGTACTCCCTGGATAATCCGACCATGTTAGAACGACTTTGAACGGTGTATTACTGCGACTCAAATTGAATTCATATTCACGTGTCTGTCCACTACGGATTGTGTTTCGATCATCGACCCAAACGCCGGTATCTGTGCCTGGGATGAGAGAATTGGCTAAATTGATGCGCCCCCAGCCCTCATTCATGTTCGGAATATCGCGGGAACCTGTATCTTCAGCACCGAGAATCAACAGCCCTTTGATGAGGGCACCCTGAGGCGATGGACGGCCAGCAACTTCCATCAGATATTCACGGATGAGTACTGATGCGCCAGCAGCATTAGGCGCAGCCATAGAGGTGCCACTGTATTCCAAATACCATTCACTAGTCCATGTTGAACCGGCGGTGTCGTCTGCATCTTGACTACGACAGGAACGGACCCACGCACCTGGTGCTGTAACATCCGGTTTGATTCGACCATCATCGGTTGGACCTCGGCTGCTGCTGTCAGAGAGTGTGGTTGGTGCACCACCCCCTCGATTGTGATGATTTCCAACCGCGACGACGTTCTTCGCGGTTGCAGGTGGTGTAATCGAATCGGAATCAGGACCATCGTTTCCAGCAGAGACGAGAACAATCATTCCATTGTAAGACCAGAATTGATCGTATTGGCTGGTACGACTATCTGCATCTTCACTACTGGTCGTGTATTCGCCATAGTAGCCATCCGTACCCCATGAATTCGTGTGAATGTATGAATTTCCTTCGTATCCCTTGCGGATGAGTGTGTCCATGCTAACTCCGCCGAAATTACCTGAACTGTCATCTTCCATCGCCTGAAATCGAAGTGTCGCCTGTGGAGCAACACCTGCATATCCACCCCGGCTACCATTTCCAAGAACGGTACAAGCAACATGCGTTCCATGGCCTGAATGTTCATCTTCGGTCGATGTGTCACCCCATATCACCGATTCGACATGCTGAATTCGACCATCGAAATCGCCGTGATCTCGGTCGATCCCAGAATCGGCTACGGTTACAGTATGACCACTGCCATTCAATCCAACCACGAAATAATTCGATACATCATCGGCTCGCATGTGCCCGATTGCAACATTGTTGTCAATACTGAAAACGGGTTCCAAACTGAGCCACGAAAGTGCTGGTTCAGCAGCAACAGTTGCAATATCTGCAAGAGAAAGAATTCCGAGGTGTCTACCGGTATCAATGGGTCGGTACGAGGTCAAATATGTGGCTGCAGTGCTGTCTAAATCACCCATCAAACCAGGCAATCGAACATGATCTTGTGGAGTTCCCAAATCTGCCAATCTCCAACCTGACAATTGTACCGCTGTCGAAGGTGATGACTCGAATGATAGTTCAGACGCTTCGGAGAGAAGGTCACTGACATGGTGATCGACCATGAATGCCAATGGCAATGAATGAATTGTGGCAACCACTGGAAGATTGGCTGCAGCTGCAGTCGCCAATGGTTGGCCCTGAATCAGAAATCCTGAGGGGGGAATGTGAGCACGAACTTCAATACCAGGTAATTCGGTTAGTGCCACACGCCCCTGCCATAATCCAACATCACCTTTGATTAGAACAAGAGCAATGTCTGTTCGAAGAGTTGTCAAAATCTCTGGAACTTCGACTTCTGATTCCAATCCATCGATCGTGAACAAACCAATATGAGTGTCAGCTACCGTCTCACGAATTCGCTCATCTCCATCCCAACTCGCAGATGGATGGGCGCTACCGATACTATCAGGGTCAGGTGTGATTACAATGCGTTCGATGCTAGATGTACCATCTTCTGTATTGTCAGTAATGGACTCCACTGGGGTCGCAAACGGGACGGCGCTAGACAGCAACAGAACCGTGAGAATACAGAAGACTGTGCGGTGTTGCATACGGCTCCCCAAAGATGGGGGTTGCCGAGACCGCTTTCTATCTTCCCCGCCCATGACGACACCTATGGTGTCGTTCAGAACCATTGACGCTCGGCATCGAGGGTGTGAGTTTCGAAAGTATATTCGCCAACTTCAATAATCCAAGATTGCTTTGTTATAGCGCCATCATAGTTGTCGTAATCGAGTGTAATTTCGATAGTGTATAATTCCCAAATCGATTCGCCCGTAATCACCAATTCAAGATCGTCTCCTGCAATCGATGTATGTGCCAATAGTGAAACTGGACCAAAATGAGTCGAATTCAACACTTCACCATCTTGATTCGAAAAGGAGGCATCAACCTCGACATTGGCAATGGGGCGACTGCCAAAATTGTGTACTTGCAAGAGGATAACATGACCAGGCCCACCCTGCTTGTAGACAACTTCGACATCGACTGCATCTCGTGGTACAACCCAAAATCCAAGAGCAAAAATGCTGAACATCAATGCAGCCATAAATACAGAGGCAAGTACAACCCGAGTCGGTGTCACCAAACCAACGACGTTTTGGGCACGAGCATAGGCTTGATCAGCCAACTCCCGCTGTTCATCTGAAGGTTCAAACTCGTCTTTGATGATTTTTTTCCTCATCCTCCTAATCCGGTCAGTGAGACTAATTTTCCCATCATCAGCAGCTTCTAAATCAGGATTATCTGGATCGCCAACCAAGGTGTACATACCCTCGATTTCTTCATCTTTTTTCGCCATGATATCACCCCGTAATCGTGACCACTCCCGTGACGATTGCTGTCGTCAATGGTTCGGGCAATAGATAGTGAGTTGTCTCACCCTTAAAGCCCATTAAATTGAGAATTGAAAGGTCTGAAGCAAGTCCGTTAACCCCGATGGTCGTGCCTGTTGGAATGCCTCCTGTCACTTGTGCATCAATCAACACTGCTCGACCATCAAATGTCGTGTCTCCAATATCGACAGTGGCTCGAGCATTAGCAATGATTCGCCCCCCACGTACATCCTCAATCTTAACGATTGGATAAGGTCCGATATTGTTGAATTGTATTGTCGCACTCTTGAGGCCCTCACCCGCTGCTTCGAGTTGCTCAAGCCACACTCCTGGTTGCGATGGAACGTCGTTTTGGCGTAGATAGAGGCGTTCGATACCTTCACCACTGCTAGTAATCCTCAAACCGAAATCTGCTGTCGGTTCAATACTCATGTGACTGGCTAGATTTTCGGCTAATAGCAGACTATCGCCACGAGATTCAACTGCACGGCCGGTGGTTGAAATGAAAAGATCCATTCCGGGACCTGAAGATGAATATACAAGCGTCGACATACCTTGGAAAGCTACTGGTTTCGTGATATCAAATACACTGGAGGGGGCAGTAGAGAGATTCATTTGCTGTGGTAACTCATGCAAGAATACTGTGGCAGGCCACCATTTCCCCGAATTAAATCGGTTCATTTGCAGCATTAATGAGTCGATTGATAACCCAGATTGGTCAGAATCTCCGGCTTCCATACCCACTGACACCATGGACCCCAAAGAAGCAGTCATGTCGAGTTGTTTAGGTATTCCTTGCAAGAGTAATTCATACCGGGTCGACTGGGTTCGATCGAGTAATGTCGCATGTATCGCGTCTAATTCAGTGCTCATCTGATAATTACTGAAAATCGTCAATTGTGGAACCACGGGACGGTAATCGGTAGTGATTTGGGTCTCCACTTTCAGATCTGTCGATTGACCTGGTTCAAATCCAAGTAGCATCAAATGTAGATCGCGTCCATTGTAATTGTTGACTTCAACCATGAATTCAGGGTTGGCTGGTAACCAACCATCCAATTCAATATCAATATTCCAACGATCTGTAACACTAAGATTCTGATAATCGATTGAAAGATCGATAGTGGGTGCTAAGCCAGGTAACCAAACACGAGAACGAAAGGCAGTGTGGTTGTCCTCTGCTAGATCCGCTTCCACCGAAATTCCATGCAACCACTCAGGTTCATCAAGAGCCATTCGACCCTGTTGTGCATCGACAATTAAATCGAATTCTTGATCGGCGTCGAGTTCAATTCCGAATGAAAAGTCTGAGCGTTGATCATCAATTGCTCCCCCGGTAACACTGGTCACCAATTCGCCGAGCATTCCATTGACACTTTGTCCGAAGTCGGTGAATCCAGCAAGGAAGAAAGCAATCCCAGCAAGGCCTTCATCGGTGATAAATTGAGGGACATCGAGGGCACTGGCCTCACCAACACCACCTTGCGGTACCTCAAACGCGAGATTTGAGGGGAGAGGGTCAATGAGAACATGAGCGGTCAAACCGTCAGCCGGAGATTCATGGATGGTTTGGTCCATGATGACTGCGTGAAAAGGAGAATCCCCCGGCCCGACGAGGAATCCTGTACCGCGACCAGCTTCTCCGGGCACACCTGGCATTTCAGCACCGAGAAATCCAACTTCTGTAATCCCATGTACACGTGCTGAAAGTGTGGCTTCACCCATATCTTGATTCTGCATGAACAGGAAATGGTCCCCATCCATCGTCTTTGGATCGGTAGCGTTCGATATCATCAAGGATAATGCGCCGATTGGAGATTGAGATACCCAAGATACATCGTCGCCAATGGCCATTGTAAAGTTTCCAGGGAGGAAATCTATGTCTAACACCTGTCGCTGAATGCCTTCACGACCAGCATAGACAACCTCGGCAATATCGCGATCTGAAGTGAATGTAAGTTCACTCTCGGAGACTGTGATATCGAGCGAAGCCGGATGATCTGAGAGCAATACATATTGGAAATCGCTGTTTGGAAGATCGATATTTCCAAACTCATCATCTTCATGCTCAAGGAATAATATGCGGAGGGGGTCTCCACCATTGGCGCCCAACGAAATTTGCTGTGTTTGAGTTACTGCATCATCAATAATGTGGAGTGAATGCAAGCCTTCGTGGTGCAAACTCATGGAGATTGGGACCAATTTGTCAACTTGGCCATGCCTCCCTTGTACAACGGTTGTACTCTTGTCATCGGCCAAGATCATATGAGGGCCGTACGCAGTTGGAATGTCGGTGGAACCCATCACCAATTCTAGGATACCGATGGGCATGGGTTCACGATCCACTTCAAAGCTTGTTAGCATCTCCAAATGGATGGCAGTGCCTTGAGTAGCACTTCCCGTGCTACCGCTAATCACATCAACAAGAGCGTTTGGAATACTGTTTAAAATATTCGAAATATCGAGGAAAATATCGACGACTGCGAGAATTGTGACATCGAGAATCATTGACAGAATATCCAAACTATCGTCGAGGGTATCCACTTCTTGCTCTTCGCTACCACCCAACCAGAAATCACCGTAGAGAAGCAGTCCTGTTGGTAAATCTTCAGCGGACATACGTGTCTTGCGGTGATCTGTATCCACGCCCTCGCGTTCAAACCATGAGACATAATCTAGAGATGTAACCGATTGTGTGGAACGGAGAAGTACCAACGTATTCGGTGGGTTCTGAGGGTCGATGGGTAGCGTCGGGTCATTGACGTTTGGAGTTGAATCACGAGTGAAATTCTTGATTCCTAATATCAACGATAGACGGTTGGGTATTTGCCCGGGTAGTTCAGGTTGTGAAGCACTCCCTAACATCTGGAAGCAGCGCTCAATTTCTGTTGGCGTCATTGTCCCAGATGGCATGCCGCGAAGCCAAACCAATGTTTCAGTAACATTCCCATATGGTTCCGAAGCACTCTCTCGATAGGAACTTCGGTTCTCATGGAAATGGAGCCATAGATCTGCCCGTTCATCGGCATAATACTCAATCGATGTAAGACCGTCTTCGCCGACTGTACCCGAACCTGTTGGAAGGACATTGTCGGTGCGGATTGTCAAATCTACTATCGATGGTAATTGATAACTCGTCGAAATTGGATGGACACCGAGTTCAAGATAGGATAATTCCCAAATTTCTCGTTCACCATTCTCTTCGGGTGAGAAGTGACCATAACCAAATCCAACACCGATTCGGCAATCATGCTGCCAGGAAGCGTTGAGATAACCAGTATTTGGTTGGTAATGTGAAGGACATTGGGTTTGCCCATCATTATCGATTTGAATTGAAATTGGTGCAGAGAGGGCGGCAATTGTGACGCCACTGTCATCCCCTGTCGGTGTACCTGATGAAAGTCCAGATGCGAGCAGAAGCAATGAGGTAATCAACTCGGATCCTGCAGCAGAGAGGTCAAACCAAAATCGCTCAAATCCAACCTGCAAGGCCCAATCTGTGGGTGGAATGGTAAAGTGGGAATCGATGAGCCAAACATAAGACTCCCCAGATACTGTTGGATTGATGCCATAGGCAAATGGCTTCATCAATGAAACTTCAAGTGTGTCCATCACATTCCAAATCTGATCTGACGGATTGATAAATTCAACTCGATATTCAATCGACGGTTCAAGCCACAGTTGTGTTGGAGGACTTCCAAGCAAGCCCCAACCCTCACCAGGAGTCATGTCAAAACCAATCGTGAGACCGACGCGAATATCTGGGTTTTCGACCGTGCTGGTACTCGGATCATCGTCACCATCGATGTCAATTTCATGCATCAATGGATCTTGACTGAATAAACTCAGCAGTGATGCTGAGAACGGAACTACGGTGAACTTCTCATGATGCGGACCATCGTTCTGCGCCTGATATTCCGACCAAATGATGTAATCTGTAAGATTGACTAGTGTCCCCCAAATAGTATCTACTAAACCAGGTGGCGCATTTTCACCCAACAGGATATCAATCGGTGCGGGGTGTTCAACCCCTTCTGGATTTGAGGATTCAACAATCAACCCATCAAGGGCTGTATCGATGTGTGTTAATGGATCCTGCGAGCCGATGGAACGTACACCGTTGCGAACGGATGCCAGAGAATTTTCAGCCTGTAATTCAATTTGGTCACTGTCGAGCATCAAATCTCGGGTTGCCAATACATCGTGTAATTCAGATATAATCCCAAAATCTTCAGCTCGTATCTGAGCAGCCTCGACAGCCATAAAGGGACTCAACATGGGGAGAATCAAGACGAGGACAAGAGCCAAACTGATTCGGTCGCGAGCGCGTGGCGCTGCCAGAATCAAACGTGTGCTATCTTCCATGTTGGTATACACTGCCACTCGCTCCTTCTAAAGGGTCTTCGACCCTTGTGCGCGAGGGGAGAGGGTTCCAAATCCAATCTTCAGCGCTGTATTGTGCTTCGACTTCCACACTTTGGACAGTCAATTTGTGCTTGGTCGATTCCACTGGGCATATCGACAGCATATTGCTGGCCACAATCTCCACAAGTTCCGACAACTTCAGTGGTTTGTTCTGTAACTGATGGGACCTCTACCACGACCGGTTCGGGTTCAGGAGTAGCAACCATTGGCTTCTGCTGAGATGATTCATTCAACACTGTGGGCATTTCGATGCCACTGGAAAGAACACTGCCACGATTTTCAGCGGGTACAACTGTCTGGGGTTCCGGTTTAGGATCCTGCTCGACCGCTATAGGGGTTGGTTCGACTTCGTCGGGCTCCGCAAAGGCGGAAAGTAAGGCGTCGTCATCAATACCACGTGATTGGGTTCTGACCGATTGTTGTTGAGTTCCATATGCAGAGCCAACGCCAGCGATTTGTGCCATTTCATCACCACCACCGCTTTGAAATCCACTAGATGCGCCGCCTCGATTTTGGAACATCGACAATTGTTCTTCGTGACCTGGTTCTTGAGCGGCTTCGTTTTCCTCTGCAGCAAGACGGGAAGCTTCTTCATTCATCAATTCTTGATGGGCGCGTCTCTGATTCATGGATCTAAACAAGAATATGCCACCAGCGATGGCAGCGAGGGCAAGCAAAATTGCGCCACCGCCGTAGATGTAACTCAAGGTTGATGATTTGGAAACTGCTTGATCTTCAACATGAACATTCAACTCACGGGTGGATGATAGACCCTGTTCATTGGTAACAGTGCAGGTGATTGAGTAATCGCCACCCTTGGTAAATGTCCACGATACCAAATCACCAGTGGCTTCGACATCATTCTTGGTATCACCATCCTGATCAATATCGGTGGAACGATCAAAATCCCACGACCAAATCAACACAGGTGAATTGGGGTCACTGGCATTCAAGCGCCAATTGTTCTCTTCTCCCGCCATCACATCAGTGGGCCCGGTAATGGAATCCAATATAGGTGAAGTTCGATCTTGCACTGTCACGTTAATGGTAATTGAAGAGGATAGGTTTGCAGAATCATAAACACGTAATTCGACACTGTGATTGCCTACAAATGAAAAACTGTAGGTGAACGAATTGCCCGTGTCTTCATCTGATTGGATGAGAAGTCCATCGGCATACCATTCTTCTCGATCAATGCCAAAATTATCTATGGATGAACTGGAAACTGTAAACGATTCGTCAAAGCCTCGAACCAAGTTGTTGCCACCATTGAGGATTGCTGTTGGATTTGTTTGATCTTCAACATCAATAGAGATGGATGATGTGTCACTACGACCATCGACACCGTTGGCACGCAGAGTTACCGAGAAAGAACCTTCAGATGCCCAAGATGTTTCAGCTGTGGTGCCTGTCAACTCAAAATTTCCATCTCCGTTCAAGTCCCACTCATAGGCACTGGTGTCAACCTGATTGGAAAGATTGGGTGTACTTATTGCGGAGAATGTCACAACCTCACTAACATCCACGATTTCTGCAGCGTCACTGGTGATGGTTGCATCCAAAACCGGTAGCAGCGTGATGATGACTGTGAAACTTGCTTCTATCGAGCCGTCACCCCCACCTGTGGGTCCAACCTCATTGTCAGCATACAGGTAGAGGGGTTGATTGGCATAGGTCGAATCAACAGTCCAGACGACGCTATCTTCAGTTGTGACCTGTAGAAGATCGGCACCAGTGATACGGAATTCGGGTGGATTTCCATCAAGGTAACTGGTTCGCTGGGATTCGGTGAGGAGAAATATATCAGGATTACCAGACAACGGAAGAGCACTGATTGATATCTGGGTTCCTTCATCGAGATTCAAATCATTCTCATCTACCAATTTTGAGTGGCTGTTGACGCCCAAACCAACCAAAGCATCGTGAATCGTCCAATAACTCTGAGATGGATATGAAATGTCAAGGCTCACCTGAAGAGAACTACCACCCTGTGCACCCTGACCATCATCGCCTAGATGGGCTTTATTGTCGAGGACAACGTACCAATTCTTCTCACTCTCATCAGTCGGAACTGTCCAATGCCAGCGAGCCGAACCAACCATGTCCTCAAACACCGTATCTTCAGCCCAATATGTTGCAGAACGGTAGGATTGGTCGTTCGCATAGACTTGCAGTGCAGCGTTTCTAAAGACAAGGAAATCAAAATTGACATCTCCGGTCACATCGAATTCAACGATAGTCCCCGGTGCCAAAATCCCCAATGAAATCTTCTCACACTCTTGGTCAGAAATGAGGATGGGATCGGGCATTGAACCCATGTCTGTGGTGCCACAAACCGTGGTGCGCCCTTCACTAGCGGCACCGAGTGGGAGTGTTGACGTTACGAGAAGAGTGACGAGGATGAGCACCACCCGTGCGTGTCGCATATCAACCGCTTGATTCATTCACCTTTGAAGGTCGCCCATGACAGTGTATCACAGATTCTTCTTGTTCCAACCGTTTTCTACGCGAACATGATGGGATACATCGCCGTTTGCATCGACACCAAACCAATCACCATCTAGGGTGGCTGCGACGCCTCCGGAGAAGTGTTCTCGGGCTTCACTGACCATTGGGGAAAGTCGCTCAATTCGACTGGAATAGTGTGTCAGAGCCAGTGTAGATGCCTTACACGATGTCGCGTGACGTGCAGCATCTGCTGCCGTAGAATGGTAATATTGCGTGGCCTTATCCTGCTGATCTGCCGAGAATGTCGCTTCGTGGAGTAAGAGCTGTGGTGAACTCGGAAGATTTGCGGCATCAAAGCCGATGGGACCGTGCGCTGTATCTCCACTGACCATCAGACTGCATCCAGGTCGTGGTTCACCACGGAAACTCGCTGCTGATAGAGGTTCATCGTTAACAATCAAATCCTGACCCGCAGCAAGTTGGCCAATTTGTTCATCTGAAAGATTCAATTCTGCGGCGTGTTCTCGATCGAAGCGACCTTGCTTTCGACTGGTCTCAAAATGATAACCACATGATGGAACGCCGTGGTGGGTTGGAACGATGGTCACA
>JAPKEY010000173.1 GCA_028821815.1 Candidatus Poseidoniales archaeon
GAATTCCATGGGATTGGGGTTGGTTCGATATCAACTTCAATCCAGACAACATCACCTCCGCCATCTGCAAGGTTTAGGGCGGATTTCCTCGCTGTACCCAATAACCCAGTCTCTTCGTATACTTCTCGAAGTGCAGCCATATCACTATCTTCGCCATCTTCAATCCAGCCACCTGGTAATTCCCATCCCCGTTCCTTGTGGCGAACCATAAGCCAGCAGGCTCTTTCAGTACTAATTGCAACAGGAGGCGTACCCGTCGGGGTAACCCAAGCAACGACCCATTTTTTTTGCATGACAAACCTCAGGGTATCTGGATATCATCTTCTGAATCAAGGCCTTTTTGTGCTCGCTGTAGATAGGACTCAGCCCATTCCTCACCGCGGGTAAGTAAACGACGTGATAGGAAGAATGCAGTTGAAAATTCACCGGAACTCAAAAGTCTCGATAATTCAATTTCATCGATATTACTCGCATTTTCATCCACCGTTGGTTGAGTTTCAATGGCAATTGGTTGTACAAATCGTGAAGAAAGTTTCTGCATTTTCACGAGGAATTGGTCTCGAACACCGATGGAGGGTTGTTTCCATGGCAAGCGTTTACCAGTTTCCATTTGTACTTCCATCCGCTCACGGAATTGGTCACGAATATCCAAATGTGGTGCAGTTGTTTGCGCCTGGTCGTAACAAAACCAAGCCTCATCAAAAGATTTCCTTCGCTCATGTGCCCGTGCAAGTTCAATCCACATTTCGAAATTTTGTGGACGGTTTGATAGTAGTATGCGTGCCAAAGGGATGCAAACATCATCTCCCTCTGAATTCCACAAACGCTCCACTCTACGTCCAAATAATACGTTACACCGAGGATCGGATAAATCAAGTTCTTCAAATCGACTACAAAATTCTTCAACCATTGATTCATCCATCGATTGGTGCCATATATCGGGGTCAAGATGATCTCGATTTAATGCCGCTTCGAGTAATTCTGTACCGACATCAAGAATTGGGACGCCCTCCAATTGTTTCACCTGTTCGGGGTCACGGCCAAGTACCGAAAAAAGGTCGCTAATCAATGCACGCAGTCCAACTTCATCCGAAATTGAGACTTTGATTTTCGCCAAAGTCCTCCAGTTTTCCGGATGTGTGAAATCATGGAGTAATGCTTGCCGGGCGTTTTGTTCTGCCCAGCCTGTATTTGCACTTACACGATCAGGATCAGCATCAGCCAATCGTAGAAACTTCAGTGCTTGGGAACGGTGCCGATCCCCTAAACTGCGACGAGGATGTTGAAGGCGACCGGCCAATCCTTCTCTCAAATAATCACCTACTGAACTGAAGTATAGGGGGTACGATCGATTTCAGGCGATAGTGTGGCATCATAACCGATTTTGGATGTTGTTCCATCTTCGTTCCGCGAAGGATCTAAGCTACTCCCTTTTTGTCCTGAAAGTATGATGGTGTCTTGGTCAGGTTGCCATCTTGTCATCAGTGCCCACTCAACGCGTACTGGATCACTGACATCGATATCCTTGTCGACTATTGTTACCGATTTCATACTTCGATGTCCATTGAGTGCTGCGTGGATTGAATTACGACCATCTTCTGTTGAATCAGGTGTGATACTAACGACCGCAGAAAGCCAACCACAGCCTCCTTCAGTCATGTGCACATCATGGCAATTAGTCACCTTTGAAACCGCTGCTTTAATTGTGGGTGCGCGTGGAAGACCCATGAGTGCTTTGTGCTCCGCTTCTGCAGGGATTAATGCATGAAATATGGGGTCATTTCGATAATGGACAGAGTGTATTTGAAACACAGGCTCTATTCGCTCGTCATCAAGTGTCCCTGTAATATCAACATAAGGCGCTTCATCATCATCTTCAAGGGTGATTTCTGCAGCCATTGCATATTCGGCATTGGCTGGCACAGGAATACCATTGGCGAGTGTGACCATGGGAAGGGGTTTGCCATAGAATCTCTCATGCAGAGTCGAAGCAACAGTTAATTCATCGATATGCTCTTCAAACGACATCGCAGCAGCGAGTAGAACAACAGGGTCACAACCATTGACGATAGCAATTGGAATCGTGTCACCATTTTTTCTAGCCGAGTCAAGCATTGTTCGAAGATGCCTCGGAACAAGTCGTGCAACAACATGTGAATCATCGCGTAAAAATTGGCGGTGGAATGAAACATTTCTCTGTCCTTCATACTCGGCAATCACGATACTTGCAGACATATATCGTCCTCGATCTTCGCGGTAATGGTGGGGGATGGGCAATTTTGAGAGTGCGACAGATTCTTGAGAATTTTCAAGTACCGGTCCAGATTGTGCAAAAGTGGGTTCTTGTGGATTTTCCATGGCCCATCCAAGAATATCAATCAGTTCCCCGGGGCTGACATTGAACACCTCGCACAGTCTATCTCTTGAGAGCACATTTAATGCTGCCATATGGCCAGGTGCCTCTGTTACGCTTGCTACAATCATTTGATGCTGCCTTGCTACTGAAAGGTCGAATAAACCATGTACACATGAAACTGAATTGTCCGGCGAATATGCCCCGGCTAGATGGTCACGAAAGGCCATGTTTGCGCGGAGGGGGTTAAACGTATGATGGTTAGGGGTGATTGACGCAATATTCGCCACTGCGTACACTGATTCTTACCCGTCACGCTCATATACGGAGGGTCAGTCGCCGGGTTGCTCCGTAGGAGAGGTACTGTACATGGGTCGCGGATTGTTCTCAGGACCAAAGATGAAATCGGACCGTCTAAAGTTTCGATGGAAGGATAGCGGATTCAGAAAGCGTCAAGAGAAACGCCGCCAAGGTGGAGTGCTGAAACACGACCCACTGCAAGGCAGTTCACAAGCCAAGGGGATAGTCATCGAGAAGATCGGAGTCGAGGCAAAACAACCAAATTCAGGTATCCGTAAGGGCGTCAAAGTCAGCCTCATTCGAAGTGGAAACAAACTCACAGCTTTCGCCCCAGGCGATGGTGCAATCAATTTCATCGATGAACACGATGAAGTCATGGTCGAAGGTATCGGTGGTCGTCAAGGACGTTCATACGGTGACATCCCTGGAATACGCTACAAAGTAATACAAGTCAATGGAGTCTCACTTAATGAGATGGTCCGTGGCCGAAAAGAGAAACCAATACGCTGAGGTTTGTATTATGTCTGAAGATGAAGTTGTTGAAGAATCACCTGACGAAACTGTTGTTGAAGATACACCATCTCAACCGATTGCTGGAATTGGCACTCTTGTCTTTGGCAAGTGGGATGCCAGTGAGGTTACTTGTGAGGACCCTGGCCTTGCGCCATATGTCAACTTGGACACAGTTGGGACCCCACATTCAGGAGGCCGGCACGCTAATG
>JAPKEY010000174.1 GCA_028821815.1 Candidatus Poseidoniales archaeon
CCTCGGTGTCAAAACATTCAATCGTATTCTTTTGTTCACGGGGCCCGAGGTAGTCCCATGGAGTTCGAGATGATTGGTGGAATCGATCAGACAAATGTGATGATTTCGTTTGCACTCATCTTGATTTTGATGATTGTCAGTCGAGTTCGCCATATTCTAAACGAGGCTGGAACTTGGGCCGCCGCTGCACTCGGATTGGGTGTAGCTATCGGTGGGCATTGGACATGGCTCGTCATTCTACTTTCATTCCTGTGCGCTGGATTTGCAGCGACTCGATGGCGATACGAAGAAAAACGCCAGCTTGGTTTCCATGAGGGGGATGAAGGCGAACGGGATTGGACCAATGTTGTGGCCAATGGTGGTGTTCCACTGATTGTTTCCATCTTGGCCATCACTTCGAAAGATTGGGAAACATTGTTCCCTGTATTTGCAGCCTCTGTGGCTGTCGCAGCATCAGATACATTCGCCAGTGAATTTGGGGCACTCGATAACAGAGTCTACATGATCACAACCATGAAAAAATGCGAGCGAGGGATCAATGGCGGTTTCAGCCCCACCGGTCAATTCGCAGCTTTAGCAGGTGCCTTGCTAATTGCACTCATCGCAACCGGGCTCGGACTCTTGGTCGATGCCGATGCTTTGGCCACCCCACTTGAATTCATTCTGAGTATTACACTCATTGGATTCATCGGTTGTCAAATCGATTCACTGTTCGGTGCTGTGCTGGAAAATAAAGGATATATTGGCAAAGGTATGGTCAACACATTGGCAATTGGTTCGGGTGCTTTAATCGCCTGTTATCTTCACCCAATTATTGCACTTTGAGCGGCGGCCCTTAGGGCCGCCGGATTCATCTATGGGATGCGTTTGCCCAAACTATGCATCCGACAGGTGAGGCTCGACCTGCTCGCAGGATGTTGTTCCTGATTGCGGTCATGCTAACGGTTTCAACCTTACCAAGTTCATCCACAGCAGATGATTTCCCGACAGGGCCAGGCTTGGATTGGACTTTGCCGGAGTCACATGGACTGTACATTACCGGTTCAGATGGTTCTGAAAGTCTGACGAGAACACACCCCGGGGAAACCGGTCAACCCGATGGGGACCTTGAGTTTAGTTACGCACCATTTGGCCAGAATCTCCTGTCATTGAGCAGCCCTCCAGCCACAGAAGCCTCCTTGCTGCAAGGGAACCTCACCGTCAAACTCTACGCAGGATTGTATGCTCAAGGTACCCAATGCAAATGGCTGGGAGAAACCTGGGATACTCGATTCTTGGCAACTGTATATGTTGGTGACACCCCCATCATGGAGGATGCTGAAAGTAATGCACTTGTTTTGGAAAACGATTGGAACAATGCACATGAATTCACAATCGAAGGACCCATTGATGCATTGCTGAATATCAATGAAACAATAACCATGGACATCTCAGTCATACACAATTGCCAAGCCCTAGTTCCTGATTCCCGAGGTCATCTATTTTGGTACACCTATGATTTGTCCAGTGGAATGCAAATTGATGCTGATTTACTCACACCTTCACTGAATATTTCAGTTAGTTCAAACGGTTTACCGCAAATCGAATTTACACCTCACTCTCCTTTTGGAACCGATGATTATCAAGAAATCTTGATCGATGTCATTGGACCACTGGACACATGGGAGCAGGGTGTCCATTACCCCATTCCACCTGAGGAAGAACAATTCCAAGATCGATTGAAGATGGATGCTGAGGACCCACCACACGGCTCACGCCAAACCGATACTGGTCGTACCGCATGGACTTGGGTGACCAAGGAACCACTGGATGAAGGCATGTATGTCGTCGATCTTTGTGCGACAA
The DNA here is from genome assembly GCA_028821815.1 of Candidatus Poseidoniales archaeon. GTDB lineage: Archaea > Thermoplasmatota > Poseidoniia > Poseidoniales > Thalassarchaeaceae > MGIIb-P. Next base: position 1,846 of record JAPKEY010000174.1, read on the forward strand.
TGGCAGATGGCATTTACACTGTGGACTGTCACTTAATTGGGGTTCTAAGATTTGAAGTCAAGGAGGCACCTAGCGCTTGGGTTGAATCAGAGTGGTTTGTTGTCATGCCTGTCCTTTCCATGCTTGGACTCTTCGGATTCCTAGTACAAACCCGGTTGCCGCCTTGGCCAGTACTGATTGTCATCGCTCTGCTGGCTGCAACGGCAATGGCGATGATGACTGCGTTACCCGACATTGGGCCAGGTGAACAGCAATCTGAAACGGCGGCACCCGATTTCATGTTACTCAAACATGGTAATGGAAGTGCTAATCTAGGTGACTTACTCGATGGGAAAGATGCATTGGTCCTCGGTGTATTCACGACCGGTTCTCCTGCTGCAGATTTACAAATGAATGACTTCCATAATGTGCAAGATGATTTAGGGGAATCGGTAGCATTCGCCCAATTGATTACTGGTGAAGGTGTGGAAATTTATGACGGCGATTCCCATGCAGCCAATCTCAATGGTTCATGGCCCCTGATGATCGATGAGAGTAATGGTGCGATTGCACAGCAATTGCCAACAGGAATTGGAGATGGAGTGATTATCATCGATTCTGCCGGTTTTATCGTTGACTGGCACGCTTCAACAATGAATCCTATCGACATGAAGAAATCGATTGAAACCGCAGAATCGGGTGGTGGGCGCACACCGCTTGAGCTGCTTCAATTATCGAACATAGTTGTATTCCTACCCTTGCTCATTCTCGGATTGCCTCGCGAAAGAATCGATGCACCAGAGGCAGTGATGATTCCAGCCGCTGGCTGGCTTGGTACTGCGGGTTCCGCTGCAATCGGATTCGGGCTATGGGCACTACCGGTAGCCATCCTCAGTATATTTGGAGCAATGCTTTGGTCTTGGGTTCAAGCAATCCTCATCGGATGGTTGGTATGGCAAACCATTGCCATGCTCATCTGGCAACGCCTTCCTGAGATCGATTGGGTTTCGAATCAAGTTTACAGGCAACTTCCAGATGACTATAGAGCATGGCGCTCAGAGGAAATGTGGACTTGGGATTCACGCATGGGGCACTGGCTTGCCTGGATGTCGTGGCTAGCCATGCCGACCCTCATTGGACAAGGTGTGGGCTCAAGGATCGCTGTTGGTGGAATTGGGTTCTTGACGGGGCCTGTGATGCTCATCGCTTTCATTTTCATCGCTGGGTTGGTAGCACTCCTGATTCGATTAATCGCTTCATGGGGTGGACCGTTCTCTCGGTTGGCGGGAACACTAACTCGACCAATCGCTGTGCGCAGTTGGGGAGCCATCAATGCAGGCATTGTCATTTGGCTGATTCTATGGTACGTGTTTGGACCATTACTTGGTTGACTATAGTTGTGAGACAAGATCACGCAGAACCGCTACTGGGTCGTTTGCTTTGGTCACACCACTCGCAAGAAGAACACCCTCTGTTCCGAGTTTGATAGCCATCGCCACATCAGCGCCATTCTTGACACCCGCACCACACAATACGCGTACATTGGGG
>JAPKEY010000175.1 GCA_028821815.1 Candidatus Poseidoniales archaeon
TCTGCCAGTTGTTCAAGCCACGCCTGTCGTGTTTCAAGTTCATCGCCTTCCTCACGCAATCTCTGCATGGTGCGCAGTGCAGGGCCTGTCAATTTCCCATCCCATGGATCGGTGGACGTGTCCCTCATTCGAGATTTAATTGCCTTGTGCTGAGCTTCCATACCGCCTTTGGATGAAGGACCACCATCGACTGTTCCAATCGGGACTAAGCCACCTTTTGCAATCGGTTTGGCAAGTACATAGCAGGCGATAAATCCGGTGATGTGTGCCAGGTGGGCAACATTCGATGTAGAGGTTGGATATTGCATGACTTCAAGCGCGAATTTGAACAAAGCAATCCAAGCGACTGGCCATCTCCGAATAAGAATCAATGGAAACTCGATTTCATCCCGTGGCCAGCAAGCCAAATAGCATCCAAGCAAACCAAATGCTGCACCTGATGCGCCCAAACAAAATGTTGTGCTCTCCCAATTTGCAAGGGTCCAACCGATATTTCCACCCAATACTCCAATCACATAAATGACGAGAAATCTTCCACGACCCAAGCGCTGCTCAAGAGGTACTCCGACAAGAATTATGACGAGTGCATTTCCCAATACATGAATCGTACTCGCATGCAGCCAAGCAGATGTAATGTAACGATGCATTTCGCTAGTTTCAAGCGCCCATGCCGGAAGTAATGCTCCGAGTACCCGCATCAAATCATACCCTTCATGCCAAGAAAGGATGGATTGAACCAACCACGCAAGAATGAGTGAGGCTCCGATTCCAAGTGCCATTGGGGTTTGCTTAACCCATGCATAAACCAGGGGTGCGAGAGTTGCAGCAAGCCAAATGAATGCATAGATCCAGAGGGTTGCCGTCATATCCGACCATGCCAGTCCCATGCATTGACTCAGTCGGTTCAGATGCTTGACCTCTTCGCCGCAGGGCTCAAGCCAAGTGTATGATTCGAAGAAATGTGGCCCTACTTGATGTCGAGGCATTAACGGTACGTAGAGGTACCCGAGATATCCTTGAAAATTTCAATATGAAAATTGAATCCGGCAATTGCATTATTCTGACGGGTGAAAATGGTTCGGGAAAGTCAACGCTGCTGGAATCCATCGCTGGAATCATCCCGATTCAATCGGGTAAAGTCACAATCCAACGCCCCTTTGGACTCACACTCCAATCAGGAGGTATGAATGGAGATGAATTGGTAGATGAACGCCTTGATTATGCTGCTCTAGCATCAGGTATCAAAGATGCTGGTGAATTACTCAAACATTGGAACCTAGATCATCGGAGCCATGACAGAATCGGTCAACTTTCAGGAGGATTGTACCGCCGATTGGCCGTCCTGCAAGGATTGATGCCAGCTTATGGGGACCAATCTCGAATCTGTTTGCTCGATGAACCCTCAGAAGGGCTGGATGATGCATCCATAGAGATACTTCTCACAGATATCGCCACACTGCGTGCGCGGGGGCATGCATTCCTAATCGCCACCCATGATGCACGTTTACACGAATGTGCAACGACACTACTGGAACTGAATGGAAATTCAACGGACGCTATACCGACGCACCAATCTGCAGATGTTCCTGAATTCTCAACAACCGAATCGAAACTCTCACTGTCGCGCTGGTCATCTACTTTGGATCGTCGAACGAAATGGCCACTTCTTTCTCGGGGTGTGCCTCTAATCGCATCGATACTGGTTTTGTTCGCCCTACTTGGAAACGATATAGGGGCACTCATTCTCGTACCAACATTCTTGGCTTCAATCCCCTGTCTTTCTTCATTACATCATGCAAAGGAAACTCGTTCAGGCGATTGGTGGATGGCGATGGGGGGGCGATTGTTCACAATTGACGCGTTGTCGATATTGTTGATTTCGGTCTCACCTTTGCTAACCGCTTCAATTTTTGGAGTAGAGTACGATACATCGATTTGGATGTTTATTGGTTTGCCATTCATCGGTATTTATCTCGCTAGCGGTGCGATTCATGAATTGGCGCTAAAACTGCCAAGAACGGGAGGGCAATATACCCCACTTCTATCACTGATTCTAATATGGCCCTTGCTGATTGCAAATGATGCGATTACCACTTGTTCAGATCTTTCGATGTGCTCAGATCCTTGGTTGCCACTAATTGTGGCAACTGGAATCACACTCATCATCTGGTTTGGACTTCCAATACTACATCCGCGTACAGCGTCAAATTGATGAGTAGGAGGCAACGGCAGATGGGTATGCGAGGTGTATGGCTGATGTTACTGGGCCTCGCCATTGCCGGTTTGGCTATGGTTCTCGGGTTTGTTGTTGCACCCGGTGCTCAAGGTTTCGAAGGTGATTCGTATCGCATCATCTTCTGGCACGTACCAGCTGCATGGACTTCTTTCCTTGCATTCGGTATGCTATTCGTGGGTAGTTTGGCTTGGTTTTGGAAACGATCAGAATGGGGCTGGACTTTGGGCGGAGTGGCCGCCGAATTGAGTCTTCTTTTCGGACTGTGTGTTGTCACTTCAGGTCCCATCTGGGGGGCTGCAGAATGGGGAGTCCCTTGGGATTGGACTGATGCTAGATTGAATACCTATGGTGTCCTCTCAGCAATCGCCCTATTCCTAGTTCTATCTCGCCGCAGTCAGCCAGACACACCTGAATTCAGAGACGTTTTTTCGGGTATTGGATTGTTCGGTTTCCTGCTCGTTCCAATCACCTACATGGCGACACGTTGGTGGCAGGAAAGACACCCGGGCCCTGTCATTGGTGGTGGAGATGGAAGTGGAGTCGATTCAATCATCTTGCAAATCTGGCTTTTGGCATTCCTTGGTATGACCATTCTACTAGTTGGACAAGCGATGGTCAGTTGGGAAGTACAAAAATGCGAGCAGCGTCTGGCTGAACTACAACAAAGGATGGATTGAGATGAGTGACGTCGTATATTTGGCCGCAGCATACGCTGCCATGATTGGTTTGATTGGATGGTTCACTTGGCAATTACTAGATCGCCTCAAAGATGTCCAAGCAAGAATTGAGGCGGTTGAAGAGTCATTATCGAATCCTACGGATTCGGATGAATAAGCCGGCGGCTTCAAATCCGAACGGCTCCGCCGGCGATTCATGTCTGAAGATTCGTATACCGTTATTGGAAGAAATATGCCAGATATTTCCCTCGCTGTAGGTAATATCTTCGCCATCTGGGGAATTGGCGCCTATATCATCAGCGACATGGAAAGTATTACTGCGATGATTCCAATGTTCATTGGCGGCCCAATCGCCATCATGGGACTTCTTGCGAAATTCGTGCCAGATAAGCGAAAAACATTCATGCACATATCCGCAATGTTTGGCCTCCTCTGTGCACTTGGCGGATTGCGATTG
>JAPKEY010000018.1 GCA_028821815.1 Candidatus Poseidoniales archaeon
GGGCCACCACCTGGACCGCGACTTGGAGGGCCACCACCTGGACCGCGACTTGGAGAACCGCCACCCGGACCGCGAGATGGACCTCTTGGAGGGCCACCTGGCCCCCCACTGGGACCGCGACTTGGTGGACCACCCGGGCCACGAGAAGGTGGAGATGGTGTGTCATCCCAATCACCATCATCATCATCATCATCATCATCAACAAATTGTGCACCACAGCCTGGACAACTAGAATCAGAATCTCGAACTGGATAATGGCCACAATCATCGCAAGCGAAGACGTCATCATCGTCGATGCTGCCTTCATCGGCACCAGTGGCCTCGCCCCAAACAAGTTCGATATTTCCATCCAACGAGCGGAATAGAGCGATTTCGATGCCGATGTCAAAGCCTTTGAGGGCTAACTCGGTTCCAATGGCATGCTCAAATGCATTTGAGAGATCAGGAGGGGTGTCGAGTACACGCCCATCATCGACGTAGGTCACGTTCACTAGAACGGTGTCATCATCGGTCATCGCCACTTGAGGAGATTCAACTGCGACGCCACGCTTTCGGGCGACGCGACGAGCAGCGACCTCTGCCATTCTACGAAGTAGAGAAGGGGATGGTTGGTTGGATTTGACTCGTTTCTTTTCCAAACCGATATCTTGTCCGTCATCAAGGAAGCGTGCATTGCCTGTTGCTGAGGCCAAATGCTCAGGCACTTCGCCACCAACGAGTCCAGCCAATACCCCGCTTGCGGTTTTCTGATTCATTGCCAACCATTCATTACGGGCGCCTGCTTTCTCCGCTCTTTCAGATTCGACGATATTATCGACTACTTGGTCGGTGATTGATGAGGACTCCGATTGTTCCGTGTTTTGGGCTGGAACGTCAGCCATTTTATCTGCAATTTGATTGAGGAAATCCGAGGGGTCGGCGATTACACCAGTTCCACCAGCCGCATCTTCGGCTTGCATATCGTGAGTTGCATGAACTGCTTGAGAACTTACAACTCCGAAGTTCCTGCCACCCATTGCACCCGACTTTGAAGGGTCCTGACGAGCACCACATTCTGGGCAGAAAAGTGAGTCATCTGGTATCTCATCGGAACAAACTTGACAGTCCACGGTTCCACCCCTACGGGTGGAAGGGCAGAACTCCCGTTAGAAAAGGTTGCCTAAACCTAAATGCCCACAGGGTCAAGAACACAGGGCCCACAGAGTCAGCTGGAGGGGTACATGTGGCTGGATTAATCAACCCTGAAATTGATGCCTTGTTGGAAAAAACTTCACGCTCTTTTTTCATCACTTTGCAGGCATTACCGGCAAAGGTTCGGGCTCAAGTTGGCTTGCTATATCTTTTGGCACGTATTGCGGATACTGTAGCAGATTCAAAACAAGGCGACACTCGGATATTGCTCAAGACCCTGCAAGAGTACAATGACAGAGTGCAAGGTCGCTCCGAAGCACTTCCAGATTTTTTTGAATTAGTTCGCATCCAAGATAACGTATCTGAAGCAGAATTACTGCAAAATGTCACTTCAGTTGTCGCTTGCCTAGGTAGATTCTCTGCAAATGATCAAGCGATGATTCGTGAGTGTCTAGAAATCATTGTCAGTGGTCAATCACTTGATATTGAGCGCTTTGGAATGGCCAATGATGGTGGAGAAATCGGCTCACTTGGAAATGAAAATGAATTGGATGATTACGCCTACAGAGTTGCAGGGAGTGTTGGTGAATTCTGGACACGGGTTTCTTTAGCACACCTGTTCAAGACCCATGCAAAGAATGAACAAAAATTATTTGAAAATGGAGTACGGTTTGGCAAGGCGCTTCAATTGATTAATATCCTCCGTGATATCCCTGAAGATTTACGATTTGGTCGTTGCTATATTCCGATTGATACAATTGTAAAATTCAACTTGAAACCCGAAGATTTGTTGGACCCTGATAACATGGATTCATTCCGCCCATTATATGACCATTACATCGACTTGGCTGCATCCCATCTCGATGCTGCTGTCGAATACATCGGGATGCTGCCATACAGTCAATTTAGACTCCGTGGTGCTTGCATGTTACCTGTACTGATTGGCCAGCGGACATTGACTTTACTACGCACTCAAAATGCCCTCGACCCTGACAACCGAATCAAGGTTTTACGCCCTGAAATTAAGATGTTGAAAAATAAAACAATCCGATCATTAATCATCCCAGGGGCTGCTCAAAGATTACTGAAATCAAATCGGGTTCTCTGAGGATTTGGCTTGGCAGAGGTTTTGGAAGCAGAAGGTCCCCAAAGGGGACCAAGTGGACTTTGGGGGGGTGGGTTCAATAAGGTACGAGCCTACCCTACGAATGACGCGTATGTCAGATACTGTGAATCGTCACTCTTCAGAATTCCTAGATGAGTTCATTCTCATCGAGGATGAACCTGTGCGAAAGGGTGAGGAGGGTACCACAGTCAATCCACGCTTGGAGCAACTCCGTACTGCAGTTGTGCTGACTCGTGAAGCGGTTCGAGCCGCCAGCATTACCGCCCTTGAATTGGCGACTGAATCAGCACACTTCATGGGTGTTGTGGGCCGAGGTGGGGAGCTTGTAAATCCCTTCGAACACATCCAAGCTCCTGTCTGGGAAGAAGAAAATGTACCCCAAGAAATGCTAGACGCCGCCTATGCTTACTGTGAAGAATTGACGCGCCGTGAAGCGGGTAACTTTTACCACTCGTTCAAGTATCTCCCAGAGGAACAACGCAGGGCAATTTGCGCCTATTACGCATTCTGCCGACGCGCTGATGATATCGCTGATGGCGATTATGTCGATACATTTCCAGGAGCACTTGGTGCCAAAGATCCAGAAGCAATCCTCTACCGTCGAAAGTTGGAAGAACTAGCCGCAACCAAACCAGTTATTGAGCGAACAGAATTTGAAGATAAGTTGGCACAACTATTCTTTTTCCGCAAAAAACTCTCAACCGCCTACAACTGCATGTCTAGCACTGATCCAATTTTTATGGCCCTCAAACACACGGTCACAAACTTTGGAGTCCCCCGGCAATACATGGATGACCTGATTAGTGGTATGGAAGATGACCTCTATACGAATCGGTACGAAACGTTTGAGGAATTATACTCCTACTGCTACAGGGTTGCATCTACGGTTGGGTTGGTTTGCATTGACATCTATGGTGTTGAAGCCACGGCTGCAGAGAGAGAGTTTGCTGAAGCATGGGGCATCTCAATGCAGTTGACCAATATCCTCAGAGATGTTCAGGAAGATGCTGATCGTGACCGTATCTATCTCCCAATCGAAGATTTAGAACGCTTTGGAATTACCGAAGCGGATGTAATGTCTGGAAGGAAATTGCTCAAACATCCGGGCTGGAAACCGTTTGTCAAGGAATATTGTGCACGGGTCAGAGCCTACCAGGATAAAGGATTCAAACTACTGCCAATGATTTCAAAACAAAGCCGCTACAGCCCTGCCGCCATGATGGCATTCTACAGCAGCATCCTGCGTCGAATCGAAAGAACCGGCGGCGACGTGTTTACAGAGCGTGTGAAATTGAGTAAGGCCGAGAAGTTGACCCTTGCTGCCGGGGTATACCTGCGGCATCGCTTCTTCTCTTTCTGAACTGATGAAAACGCGGGCTCACCTCTGGTGAGCCACGCAACCGATTAAGAACGACAGCAGGCGCGCGAGAACAAGGAGAGGTTAGAATGCGGATAGCAGTGCTCTTGGAAGATCGTTGTAAACCGAACTCGCCGGCTTTCATGTATCTCCAAAAGTATTCAGGGCAATGTGGAGCGGAGTGCATTCAAGTTGAAGGAAACAAATGTAAAATTTTAGAATCTGCCTGCCCTCCATGCTTGATTCGAGCCAAGCATTGTCCAGGGGATGCCGTCAAAATCATCAATCTCCCACAGGAACTGGATCATGATTTGACTCATTGTTATGGTGAAAATAGTTTCAGACTCTTCCGTCTACCCGCTCCACGTGAGCGTGAAGTGGTGGGGATTCTCGGCGCTAATGGTATTGGCAAGTCCACGGCGATAAATCTCCTCTCCGGGACCTTGCGTCCAAATCTAGGTGACTGGTTGAGTGGGGAACGACCTTGGGATGAAGTATTGGAAACATTCCCACGTGGAGAACTACGTGATTTCATGACTCTCGTTGCAGATAATGGTGTGAGAATTGCGGTTAAGCCGCAGTATGTTGACAAAATCCCCAAGGCATTTGATGGCCTTGTCAGTGCCCTTCTTGAGAGAATTGACCAGCGCGGTGTCATCGAACAGGTCAGTAAAGACCTCGCAATTGACCACCTTTTTGACCGGAATTTGCCTGATCTTTCAGGAGGTGAATTGCAACGTGTAGCAATAGCAGCTACATTACTGAAAGATGCAGATGTTTACTTCTTTGATGAACCATCTTCCTACCTAGATATCTATGAGAGAATGCGAATGGTCAAAATCATCCAAGAACTCTCTGAAACAGGTAAGAGAGTGATTGTAATTGAACACGACCTCGCCATTTTAGATGTGCTCTGTGATCTAGTGCATATCGTATATGGGGAACGGGCAGCCTATGGGATATTTACTCCTCCGAGAAATACCAGAACCGCGATTAATGCTTACCTAGATGGATTCCTTGAGATGGAAAATATTCGTATTCGAGACACACCGATACGGTTCGTCAGAGGTGGCGTCAGAGGGGAAGAAATTGGACAACCGATTCTGGAATGGGGCGATTTAGAGAAAACGCTGGGGGACTTTCATCTGAAGACCGAGAGTGGTAAGGTCCACAGTTCAGAAGTGGTTGGAGTAGTTGGACCGAATGCAACAGGAAAGACAACCATGGTCAAGATGATCGCGGGAGAAATAGAGATTGATGCAGGTTGGTGTACAATGGGAGCCAAGGTCTCCTACAAGCCACAGCATGTCAAACCGGAATTTGCGGGTACTGTTCAACTCTGGCTAGACAGTGAACTTGGCATGAAATGGAGGCAAGGTGAATTCCATACCACTGTCATACGCCCTTTGCAAGTAGACAAGTTGCTAGAGCAAGATGCGAGGCGCCTTTCAGGTGGAGAATTACAGGCGGTGAGTATTGCCATTTGTTTGGGCAAAGATGCGGACCTGTATTTACTGGATGAGCCTAGTGCCCATTTGGATGCTGATGCCAGAATGGAAGCCGCAAAAGCCATTCATAAGACCATGGAGATTAATGAGAAATCAGCGATGGTGATTGATCACGACATCTATTTCATCGATATAGTCAGTGATTCCTTACTAGTGTTTGAAGGTGAAGGAGGTACTGAAGGTCGTGCAGTTGGACCGTTGCCACTTCGCAAAGGTATGAATCGATTCCTTGAGCAGGTACAAATTACATTCAGACGTGACCATGACAGTCACCGACCGAGAATAAACAAGATTGACAGTCGGAAAGATCGTGACCAAAAAGCAAGTGGTGAATATTTCTATGCGAGTTGAATAAAATGCCTGTAATCCCACAACCTACTGGCGTACACGCCCGCAGTCGGCGACGACTGAGTGCATCTTCATTGGTCACTTGGGAACGATGCAAGCGGGATTGGTTCTTGACCCGTCGTCTTGGAATTCGTGTGGCCACCCATCCAGAAATGTTGCTGGGACACATTGTAGAGGATGCGGTGACGGCCATTTGGATGGAACGTCCGCATCCTTCTGATGGAATGGACGAAGGTGCCACCACATGGGCCCCAGGCCACAAAGGAAAGCGGATGGAAATCAACTCTCTCGATTCGTTGAAAGATTGGCTGCGCACGATGATGCGGCCAATTGTCGACCGAATGATCGAACAATTGAATATCGCATGGGCAGACTGTCTATGGAAGGCTGAGGGGCGGTCAATCAGTGACATCAAACGCGAGAAATTGAATGCTATGGTTAAGAATGCAATCAAATTACAAATCAATGAAACCACAGCATGCCTAGAGGCGAATGGCGGGCCACATCTGGAGGCTTTTCGGAGTAGTGGGGACCCCTTCGGCACTCCAGCGCCTTGCTGGGAAGAAGGGCAGGGTACCGGATGGCGAATATCTGGTGAACCTTGTTCGTGGTGGGAAGCTTGGGAAATTGCGAGACCTTGGGTCAAAGACCCACGAATCGTTTCTGCTCAACGACTGTTCCATCCCAACGGGTGGGCTGCTGGAGAACTTGATGTTGCGCACAGGTGGCGAGGGTCGATTCACATTGTTGACATTAAAGCAAATCGTGGTTCAGGACGTGACCATTCTGGTGTAGCCCATCAACTTCGGTTTTATCAATGGCTGTGGAATGAAACCCGCGAACATCCACGAAAACCAAGCAACCGTGTCGAAGAAGGATATGTCACAGAAGCAAATTCATGGCACCTTGCTGATGGATTTATTCACAAAGCAGAGTTGATTGAAGATTTAGCCGCGGAAACCACCCGGTTACAAATAATTGAGAAAAAAATGGCATCAACCTCATTAGATGATTTACACCTCGGATATGACAAACCTTCACCAGAGGGGAGGTTGGGTTGTGAAATCTGTCATGGATTACAAACCTGTGATTACCCCCGAGGTGGGCAGGAACAACCTCTCCATTCCCTTATCCCTGATATCGAAATAGAACCGGCAGGTTCACCCTACAACGCCATCTCAGATTTGCCGAGTCGAGTGACCGTCAAAGGTGCACTACATGGACACTGGGGGCCGATGCCGAATCACTATGGAGACCACGTAATCGGGGCTGCCATCACAGCAGGAGGGAAAACAGCAGTCATCGAAGAGATGGGGGTGAACCAATTCCCACAATTAAAGCAGCACAATGGTAATGTTGTCGTTGTCAACGCCGCACCAGGTCAATGGCGCGGTATGATTCGCCTTTACCTCGATACGGATAGTCAAATTATTTCAGAAGATGAAGCAGACGATTTGGACATTGATCGAATTGGATTGATTCCAACACGTGCAAATGTATCTGGCGTGGTCATCAGTCGAGGGAGCAATAGTGGAACCAATGCCAAGGGCAAGAAATGGTCGATGGCCACTGCTCACATTTGGGACGGAACTGCATTAACGGAGGTTGTTGCATTTGGGAGAGGGCGAAGTGAATCCTTCGACAATCTCCGAGTTGGCGACCACATCAAGTTGATGGCCGCGGAAATTGGTTGGCGTGAAGGCACACCTCAACTGCGCATCGACCCACGGAATACACGAATGGTAATCGAAAGTATACCTCCTGAGACTGCAACTGATTTGCATTGATTCAAACCTCGCCGCATGGTTCAAAGACGTCGAACGATAGGGAAGGTTCCATGCCCGTCCAAATTATCGATGATGATGCGCTGTTGGTCAGCAAATTCAAACGACTTTCAGCGACCAGCCTCATTCAATATCGGGCCTGCCCACGTTCTTGGTACCATCAACGAATCGAGTTTCTTCGTGGCCCCCAAGTCCCTGCAATGATGCGAGGCCACATCGTTGAGAATACAGTCTGCAGAATTCTTCGAGAATGCCCGGTTTTGGTATCTGGTGATGCAGATTGGCAGATTCTCGAAACACCACTGGATGCTGATAAACGCCCAGATCGATACAACCCTGATCGGTACAAAGCACCGGAAATTGAAGCAATCGATGGAATTGATGATTTGAATTCTCTTCGCGCGTGGGCGCGTGCGCGAGCCAAAATCCATTTGCCAAAGGTAAGAGAAAACCATGTGGCTGATTTTGAAGACCATCCGATGTCGATTGGGAGTGAAGATGATTTCGATGATGACCTGATGTTATCGATGGTCAATACCACGCTGGATTTTCATCTAGAAGAAGTTCGACGCTGTCTTACAGAAAATGGGGGCCCAAATCTAGCTCAATTTCGAATCGGTGACCGGCCAGAATGGCCTGCACCCGATGGATATCCTCACAATTGGTCACAACCGCATCCTTCCGCCACCAAAGGGGATTGTACCCTGATGGAAGCATGGGAAATCGCCCGACCATGGTTTGTCGACCCTGATGCAGGTACATTCAGTCTAGGGTCAATCCACCCTGAGCATTGGTTTGCAGGAGAGTACGATTTTGTCTACGATTGGGATGGATGCATCTCTATTGTGGATCTCAAAGCGGCGATGGGTAACAATGACCGTTCAGCCGGATATGTGTTACAACTCGAAATCTATGCATGGCTATGGTGGGAGACACACGGTCGAACATCTCGGGTTGAAAACCTGCGATTGTGGTATGCGGGTGCGTCAACGGTCAAAACAATCCCAGCACCTGATAAAACTCGCTTACTTGAACTGGAGGCTCAACTTCGAACGACCTATGAGGAATTATTCCTTAATCGTAGCACCAATATCGATGATTATCCCCCTGAACCATCTCCGATGCAGCAATTCAAAGCAGGTGGAATTCACATCGGTGTCGATGATAATCCATTGGCCAGGTGCCAGTTTTGTGATCATCGAAGCATCTGTCCAAACGGGGACAATCGCGAGGATTTACCTGCGATGAAAAGCCTCCAACATGCAGGACGGAATTGGCCAATTACTGCAGCTACTGATTTGGAAACCCGAATCGACATTTGTGGTGAAGTGACTGGATTATTGTCACCACAAAGTGATGCTGATGGAAATATTCAGATCAAGTTCAATCTACAACAAGGAGTCGATCGTATTGAAGTGAAAAACTGCTTTTTCCCAAAACCAAAACGAATCACTCGACGGATTGCCAATGGTGCTCATGTTCGAATCAAAGGGGGGAGACCCACTGAATGGAACCTGAATCCTAGTGTTGAACTAGATGATCAGTCAGAAATTGAAATCATTGATCCAGAGGATGCTGATGGCGAAAGCATTGTCGGTTTGGTCACAGCGGGTAGTGTGGTTGGACGTGTGATGACGATTCGAGATACAACTTGGCAGAAGAATCGGCGTGGTAATGGTAAACCAAAATGGAGGTTGACGATTCAGGATGCAACTGGTGCAATTAGCATCGTCGCCTATGCTTTTGCGATGCCGCCGAGTGCAAGATCGGTCCGACCTGGTGATGACATTGCCATTCTAAATGGCGTGTATTCAAAATTCTTTGATCAACCAGAAATCAAATTCCAGAAAAATACGCGACTTGCGATTCTCAAACGGCGTGAGGATTAACCACCACTGGATACGATAATTAATTCAATCTCGATATCACCATTGATGGTTGAAGTATGAGGCACGATTTGTTCATTCACAATAGTGAGGACAGTTGACGGCGGAATCTCCATTTTCTCTAGGACGGCGGCTATGCTAATCGGTTCATCAAACACCATCGAATTTCGCTCACCTTCGTGGGTTACTCCAACCTCCATGCACTTGGCTGAGGTATCCACCTGAAGAGGTTGATGGCGCCGAGAGAGAGATTTGAACTCTCGCGTCACGAGGACAGTGGATTTCGAATCCACCGCGATACCGGGCTATGCGATCTCGGCTGTGGCCCTTCGACCCTCACTTTTGACATAAGCCTGACGAGTCTCAAGCGTAGAAGCCTGAGTCTGAATCCTCATCGGACAAATCAATCCCTGCGATTTCTTTGCCTTCCATCATCGAAAGCAGGCGAGCTGCAGTTTCCCGAGTGTTGTCAATGGGTAAATCGATATCTAGACCGAAATCCACACTAATTCGTTGGGATAATCGATCAGCGGTTACCACATCGATACTGGTACCAATCGTTTCGGCTGAGTAAGCAGCACTGGAAACTCCATGAAAAGGGGAAAGGGACACGAGTAGACCGGCCAAACCAAGCATTCCACCGGATGGTTGTTCGGTACTAACAGAAATTCCGCGCTCATTCAATGAGTTTTGGACATCCTTCGATGAACAGGTTAGGTGAATGTGCTCCTCACCCGGTTTGGCACTGAGGCCGGCGAGTACAATGACCAATGGCGTTTTGGAATTTTCTGCGAGTTGAAGGATAGCCTCAGCCATCTCATGTTGCCCCCTAGGCGTCATCGGTTGGCCATTTCCTGTAATTGTAATCACAGCATCCCCATTGTCCAATGGCACAGAGTGAATCGAAAGGTGCGGTGGAACCAATAAGCCACCCTCCAGAATAGAATGAGGTGGTAAATCTGGATGGATGATACGTGCAATCATCGAAGATTCATGCTGCTCGTTTAGAGTGTCAATCACCAATTTTCCAACATTCCCTACACCGGGGACCGCTACGATCATCAACTTGTGTTCAGGAAGGCAATTGTCTCCCGTCCAATGAATCGTAGTACTCATTCCTCCTCATCCTCCGCAGAAGGGAGGGATGATGCCCACTCTTTGGATTCAACCTGCTTGAGTTTGCGGCGGAGATCTGCGCGTGCATCTTCTGGGGAAAATCGCATGGGTCCAGCAGCTTGCGCTTGACCCCCACATTCACCACAAGTTTCGGAAAGTCCATACGCACTACAAACGGTGCATTTCTGCAAACGAGTCCGAGCCATGCATCATGCCCTCATGGTGCGGCCTTTGAACCTCTCTCTTTGAGAGTGGCTTATCGGCGTGAGATTTCGACTACACCAATGTCATCACTGATGGTTTCGGATATGGCCGTTTCAACAAGTTCCCAGTGAGATTCTGCAATTTCCCAATCGGGAGCTTTGAGTTCAATACGATATTCAGGGGCCCCATCATAGTAAGTTCCAATTTCTACTTCAGCAGATTCAGATGAACACTTTTCGACAGCAGTTAGGGCCTTTCGAATAACTTCAATACCCTCACTACCATGAATTTGAATATTTGCGATGGCGATAATGTTGACAAACTCCGGGATGATATTCTCAATCGCGGTTTCGATGAATAGAGATGTCCAGTCACCTTCGAATCCTTCATTGGAAAGCGCATTGTTTTCGATAGCAGTTTCCTCAAATGCGGTATACAAACTGCCAAATGTGTCTACCAATTCAGTACTCATTTGACTAATTTTAGCATCATCCCAGCCTGAGCGTTCCCCAACAATACGCAATAGTTGCCCCGCACGTTGCTTATTCTTCCATCGCTGTAGGGTGTCTCTACGACGTTCTTCACTGACAGATTTGATGCTAAGTTCTACACTTTTCTTGTCCTTGCGGACCTTCAATGCCTTGGCAACTACTCGTTGCCCTTCCCGAACAAGCGAACGAATATTCTTGACCCAGCCTGATGCAACCTCACCAATGAAAATGAAACCCTCTCTGCCAGGATACCCATCTAAATCGACGTATACACCGTTCTGTTTCACGGTTGTAATCGTACATACAAGGAATTCGCCGTGTTCCGGCCAACCGCCCGATTCTTCCGCCATTTCCCCTTGACCCCCGTTCACTCGAGGATCTCAGCGACGGTTGCGCCCGTTAATTGCGCCTTACCACCCGCAGGGCGGGCGAGAACGGACCCACATACACCGCAGTTGATGACGGTCGTGGCTCGTTCGAAGATAATCTGCTCATTACCGCAATCACGGCAGTGAACACGAAGGAAGTTACTGGTTGTCATTTCTTTCACCTAAAATCACTTATCGACGAGTTCGAATTTCTTCGCTCGCTTGCATGGGGGAGTGTGTGCCTTTCCAGTTTCAGTGCATCGGTAGAGAATGTTGACGCGCTTGGTTGGCTTTTCACGGCCTTCCGGTTTTGGACGAGGGAAACCGCGGTAGCCAGCTGTAACTCGACGGAATCGACGCTGACCCCACTTCAATTCACTCGCACGTCGCTTCTTGACACGCTCAATGGTGTGCATGGTGTGACGTCCAGCCTTAGGACTGTAGCGTTTGACCTGTCGTGGCATCTTGACCATTGTTGAGCCTCCTCACCGTGTGGGTGCGAGCCTGCGACCATCGGCCCGTATATGAGGGTTGTCGCGCTCGAGGGGTTTGAAAATCGTGCGACTGCGTGGCAAAGTCTGTCAACCTTGATGAACCTTAACGAAGAGCGCCATATCGATGTGGAGCGCAACAGACCCTAGGTTTGGCTTCTGGCTACCACTGGCATTGCTTTGTCTGGCAACTGGATTTTGGTTGACAGATCGAAAAGATTCCCGCAAACGTCTTGCAAGTGTGACCTTGTTTGCATCTTTGGCACTAATCGTATTTTTTGGGGCCAATACACGGGGTGGTGACACATCTGAAACCGCATTGCTCGCCGTGCTCCTCCACATGCTTGGTCCAGTCGCATTGATGGCGATTGGATCCTTGATTGCAACATTCTCTGGCCCAACCCCTGTAGGTCCATTGCCACGTGGATTGCGACCACTCGGATTTTCCATGGCAATCGGTGGTTTGATTTGGATCGGGTTGATGTTGATTGAAGAACCTCCAGATGCAATTGCAAATGGAATTGGCGAAACAATTTGGGGTGCTTGGGTTGAGGTATTCCTCAGCATTTTGATTCTGGTTGCGACATTGGCAGGGGCATTCTGTATCATGATGGGAGATGAACGCCACAAAGAGGCATTTACTCTAACCATTTTGACTATTTCTGCTGGGCTTATGTTCTTCGAGATTATGCACAATGGTTCAGATGGTTTGGAGGCAACAGGATGGTATCAAATCCATTGGCAACAGATGGTTTTTCTCATCGGTGGATTACTCGGTATTATTTTGGCTTTCATTGCTTTCATTGCGCTGGTCTATATGGCTGAAAGGCGCGCACCAGACCCAGATGTAGTCGCACCATTGACTGAGGAAGAAAAATCTGTAGTTGATGCGGTTCTTCGATTGAATCTCGAACTTGAGGAGGTCGAAGAATGAGTGAAAAAAAAGATGCATGGTGGGGGCCAATAGCCCTACTAATGCTCCTCATCGCTTTCAGCATGAACCTGTTCGTGTGGCAACTTTCAGGTGGTGTGGAATTTTCATCGATTATTGATCGTATGGTTACCGGATTCAGTTTGGCCTTTGGCATCACAAGTTTTGCCTTATTGTTTGTCAGTTTGGGTGCTGTCCACAAGCATATGCGTTGGCAAGAGCAGATTCTAGGATTATTCGGATGTGCCTATCTAGGAATCAAATGCTATGGGTGGGTTGGAAATGGATTTGATTCGATAAGTGAAGACGCTGTAATTCTGTTGGCGGGTTTGACGGCCATGCTAGCAGCTGTGGGGCTGGTATTCGGGCTTCTACTCGCCCTGGTCACCGGTAGAGAACACATCCCAGACCTCCTATTGGAGATGGATTCAACCGATGGCGACGTGGCGGTTGAACTAGAGGACTGAATCTTATCGCCCGTAGGGCGTGCGGTAACCCTGATATAGAGAGGGTCAGTCGCCGGCTCGCTGAGGTGATGAGATGAGCAAGGGTACTCCAAGCATGGGCAAGCGCCAGAAGTCCACGCATATTCGATGCCGACGCTGTGGTCGCCACAGTTACCACAAGCAAAAGCGCCAATGCGCATCCTGTGGATACAATGTCACCGCAACCATGCGAGGATATCGCTGGAACAAGCGAAACCGAAGTATGTACCAAAAGAAGTAATCACCAAATCGGTGGATCCAAAAGAGGGCATTAAACTCTAAAGCCCTCCCCTGTGACGACAAACTAGGTTGCGCTATGTGTGGTATCATTGGTGCCGTCGTCCAAGAGGGCCAACCTGTAGCATCTGTCATCTATGACGGTCTAACTGT
Source organism: Candidatus Poseidoniales archaeon (assembly GCA_028821815.1). Classification (GTDB taxonomy): domain Archaea; phylum Thermoplasmatota; class Poseidoniia; order Poseidoniales; family Thalassarchaeaceae; genus MGIIb-P. Next base: position 13,617 of record JAPKEY010000018.1, read on the forward strand.
TCTGCAGCACCGCGGCCAAGATGCGGCTGGTATTGTAACCTGTGAAGGTGACCATTTATACCAGCGGAAAGCGAATGGGTTGGTCCGTGATGTGTTCCAACAAAGGCACATGGACATATTGATTGGACACATGGGGGTGGGCCACGTTCGTTACCCTACGGCTGGAACTTCGTCCTGTGCTGAGGCTCAGCCATTCTACACAAATTCACCACACGGGATTTCTTTGGCACACAATGGAAATTTGACCAATGCTGATGAATTGAGAGAACAATTGTACAATGAAGACCTTCGGCATGTGAATACGAGTAGTGATTCAGAGGTTCTGATGAATGTTTTTGCTCACGAACTCCAAAAGCGTGGCAAGTTGTACATTGAAGGAAAATTACGATTGAATGTAGAAAATGTTTTCCACGCAGTCTCAAAGGTTCATGAACGCTGTCGAGGCGGATATGCAATTATCTCGATGATTACGGGATATGGAATCCTCGGCTTCCGTGACCCTTGGGGAATCAGACCACTCATCCTCGGTCGAAGAGATGCCCCCGGTGGAGGGGATGAATGGGTTCTCGCCTCTGAATCGGTTGCTTTGATTACTCTCGGTTGCGAAATTGTCCGGGACATCGAACCGGGGGAAGCCGTCTTTATCGCCTCCGGAGGGCAATTTTTTGCACACCAATGCTCAAACAAAGCAAAGTACAGCCCTTGCATCTTTGAGCACGTTTACTTCGCACGCCCCGATTCAATTATCGATGGCATCAGTGTCCACCGTGCACGACTGAAAATGGGGCGAAAGTTGGCAGCTCGAATCCCCGCTGAGCACCCCGATTCAAACATCGATGTCATCATCCCTGTGCCGGACAGTGGCAGAATTGCAGCCATGGAATTGGCAAAAGATCTAGAGAGTCCATTCCGCGAAGGATTTGTCAAGAATCGTTACGTTGGACGCACAGTCCTCATGCCGGGTCAGGACATTCGTAAAGATAGCGTGCGCAAAAAACTCAATCCTATCCCTTACGAATTTGCAGATAAGAATGTACTCCTTGTCGACGATAGTATTGTCAGAGGAAATACGAGTGCTAAAATTGTGCAAATGGCACGAGATGCTGGGGCTAGCAAGGTGTTCTTCGCCAGTGCGGCACCTCCTGTAATTCACCCCAATGTGTACGGTATCGATATGCCCGCCAAGAGTGAGTATATCGCCCATGACCGTTCAGAAGAAGAGGTTAGCAAAGTGATCGGTGCAGATTGGCTCATGTATCAAACCCTAGAGGATTTGATTGATGCTTGCCAAGGTGGCTCCTGTGGTGTTGAAGAATTTGATACCTCTTGTTTCAATGGCATCTATGTGACGGGAGATATCGATGACGATTACCTCGCGAAATTGGAGGCTTCTCGTAACGATTCCGCAAAAAAAAAGCAGATGAAAAATGATGAGATCTTAGAGATCCACAACGAGCCCTGAGGTGATTGAATGGGCCAATGGTTGGTCCGAATGGGTGAATCAATGCTTAAATCCAAACCGGTCCGTAAGCATTTCACCCGTATTTTGAGACGGACACTCACCGCGCAGTGCCACATCCGCGGTGCAGAGGTGAGTATTCGTGTTGAAGGGGGGCTCATGTTTGTTAGCGGTGAGAATGATTCGGAAATTACTGATGCACTGAAACACACATTTGGCATTTATGCTGTCGATCCATTTGTCGAAGTTGAACCCACACCAGAGGATGTTGCAAATGCAGCA
>JAPKEY010000176.1 GCA_028821815.1 Candidatus Poseidoniales archaeon
GTGAAGGTGGGTGGCGTCATCTGGTTGGCAGGACAAATTGCACCCGATGCAGGAGGCATTGCTGAACAAACTCAAGCTAGCCTCGACAAGATTGACGTGCTATTGGCTGCAGCCGGTGTCACAAAACATCAGATCACATTCGTACAAGTTCTGTTGGACGATATCAACAACTTCTCTACGATGAACGAGGTCTATGGTGCATGGTTAGAAGATGTCGAAATCCCGCCTGCTCGTGCAGCGTTTGAAGCGGCCAAATTACCCCGTGATGCTGCGATTGAAATCGTTGTTCAGGCCCACGAAGATGCGTGATTGAATGCCCGGATCACCTTACCTTGACGAGCGACCCCCGGGTTTGCTGACATGGCCACTCTTGATGCCGATTTTACTAGGTATTTTTCTAACTGAATGCATCGCCGGTGTGTGGATTTGGAATTCGTTCCCAGATTGGCGAATCATCGTTTACATCATCCTTGGATTGGACTTGGTAACCCTTGTCGTCATCTATATTTTGACAACCCGTGTGAAGGGTGAAAATCTAGAATGAAACATCATTATTGATGGCTCGATGAATCGCAGTGACTTTGAGTAGAAGGGGGGTCGACCGTCCATGAGCGAATGGGCCCTTGAAACGTTCAAGGCCTACGATATCCGGGGAATTGCCGGTTCACAATTGACTGTTGCATTCGCCAATCGCCTCGGTCGTGCTATACCGACCTTCCTCGATTGTGGTTCCTTAGCTGTCGGTCGAGATATCCGCGATTCAGGTCCTGAACTTCATGAGGCTTTCGTCAATGGATTGATGTCTGCGGGTTGTGATGTGCATGATCTTGGTATTTGTACGACTGGTGCACTCTACAGTGCCACGGCGAATCTCGACATCGACGGTGGTGTAATGATTACTGCAAGCCACAATCCACCCGAGTATAACGGATTCAAAATGTGTCGTGGAACGGCTGCAATGGCGGGTGACGAAATCCAGGCACTCCGCGCGGTATTCGAATCGGGAGATTTCAGAACAGGTGAAGGCCAGCATATCGATGCGGGCGATTTCCTTTCAACATACATGGCGGATGTCCTCAACAAATCGGGACTGCCATCCCGTACTGTGAAAGTGGTCATTGATTGTGCCAATGCTGTCCCTGGTCCATTCATGGTCGATCTATGCAATCAACTTGGGTGTGAAACAATTGCTCTGCACTGTGAGTGGGACAATACCTTCCCAAACCATCCACCAGACCCCACGCGCCCGAAGAATATGGTTGAACTCGGTGAGATGGTTGTCGCGACAGGTGCTGAATTTGGTATCGGTATTGATGGGGATGGGGATCGTGTCGGCGTCGTTGATGAAAATGGAAATTTCATCTATCCTGATCGCCTCTTGGCTGTATTTGCACGTGACATCCTCTCGCGTGTTCCTGCGGATGCGAGCGATGCGGCCCGAACAGTGATTCACGATGTCAAGTGTAGCATGGCACTCGAACAGACCATTGAGGCTGCAGGTGGTATTGCCCACATGATGCGAACCGGGCATTCCTTCCTCAAGCAAGCATTACGGGAGAATCCTGAGGTACCAATGGCCGGAGAAATGAGTGGGCATTTCTTCTTCCACGATCGCTGGAATGGGTTCGATGACTCATTGTATGCAACTGCCCGTCTGATTGAATTGGTTGCCCGTGATAACAAACCCTTCTCATCACTCTTTGATGGCATCCCAACCTACCCCTCAACCGGGGAGGCAAAGGTCCCATTGAACGGTGGAAGAGAAGAAACCATGAATGCAGTACGTGAAGCCTATGCTGACATGGAATACAGTGCGGTGGATGGTGTTCGTGTTCGCTATCCAGATGGTTGGTATCTATGTCGACCCTCCAACACAGAGCCGATTCTCGTGATGCGAGCTGAAGCGGGTTCTGAAGTGAATCTAACGGCTATCAAAACAGATGTAGATGCACGATTAGGTTCAATCATCAATTTGGAAAAGTTCCACAGTGCCTAAGTGGTCAGTCCATATTTTTCCATGATTTGAATCATCAGGAAATATCCAATAATAGTAGTCGCGAGGCCCGCACCCAAAGCCGGATAGAACTCCCATCCACGCTCGATGAGTAGTGGCATGACGATGAACATGAGAAGGGATGGAATGAGAAGCCAAACGATGTCCTTGGCAAAGCCAGAAATTTCTTCTGTAGACTGGCCCTCATGATTCATCCACATCATTGCCAGAACACTGACAATTGGAATCGATGCAAGGACTGCTGCGAGCAATGTGTTACGCTCACTGACCTGAACCACGGCGAAAATGATGAGGGCGGTCAACCCAATCTTACCAGCATCGAGTACCCAACTCATGTAACGCGAGTTAACCATTCAGAGGTCAACCTTTGCGGTCAATTTGGGGTCGCTCGCCACGAATGCCAAGCAAATGTCTCATTGTCGAGCGCTTTCTTCAGTTCGTCAAATGCCTTGAGTAGATCCTTCTTGGTGAATGGGAACGATTCAGAATGCGGATCGAAAGATGAAAATCGTAATGCCATCTTTAACAACATCGAAATTTGGTTCAATTTCAGTAACAAGCGCTCTGTAACTTCAGGTTCACTACGACTATCGATGACATCAAAACCAGCGGTTGAAAGTTCAATTCCAATGTCCATTGCTGTACGTTGTTGAACGATTTCATTGATTCGTGTTTCACCAACCATCCGACCGATGAGTTTCGGTAAACTCGAATTTGATAGTATCACAGGTTCGTTGACAATCAGTTGACCCCCTGGGGCAAGCATTTGCTTTGCAGCGGCGAATACTGCGTCCAAATTGGATTGAATCACGCATCGACATTCGATGAGAACATGGGTAAATGTGCCCGGTTCAAATGGTGGTTCTGACATCTTGGAATACACATAGTTGACCCGTTCATCTTCGTAGATGCAATGTTGGAGTAGAGGTTCAACCACGACTACTCCGGTTGCCTTGCAACCAAATGCCTCAATGAGCATCTGACAAACGGTTCCAACACCAGCACCAAGATGGAGAACGTTGCTGTATTCATCAACACCTGCCATCCGACATAGACGAAGGGTCACTTCGGGAGAAGCAGGGAATGAGTCACCCAAGGCATTTCGAATCATCGGATTGCCTGCTGCATCGCCGACATCCATGTCTATCGGACCCCCTCGGAGTCTTTCAAGCGAATGGAGCCATTGGGGAGATTCG
>JAPKEY010000177.1 GCA_028821815.1 Candidatus Poseidoniales archaeon
CCCGAATGAAATCTACAAGTTCTTTCTTGGCAACAATAATGATTCGGGATAGATGTATACTGGAATTACTCAACAGAATCACCTCCGCGGGTCAGCAGGCGGCGCCATGCACGTGCAATCCGCCCCTCATCTTCAGGCGGTGAACCTGTGCGAGCAACATCCTCTGTCAGTGCAACGTATGCCCCCTCAAGATCATCACAATTAGCAGAAGACATCAATTCCCCCGGGGAACCATCAGCTCTAATGGTGCCATTATGGATGATGACGATACGATCGCAGACCTGTTGAGCTTCCGCTAGGTTATGGGTACTGTAAATCACAGTCCCTCCTTCATTACCCAATTTGCGCACCAATTTGCGCACCATTCGAGCACTTGTAACATCCAAACCACCTGTAGGCTCATCTAAAAGCAATATTTCTGGCCCATGGGACAAGGCACGTAACAAAGCAGTCTTCTGTCTCATACCACGTGAGAACCCCCGTGTTGAACGATGAAGGTCATGATCAAAGTTGAGTAATTTGGCGAATCTCTCCGTTCTGGTCCATGCCATATCATCATCAATACCATTCAACCGACTGTGATAGCGAATGTTCTCCCATGCCGTCAAGCGTGCATACAATCCTGTTGATTCAGGAACTACACCGACATGCTCACGCATTTTATGAATATCGACAGGTTTCTCATCGACTACTCCTCGAACTGTTCCAGTTGTTGGTTGATACAAGCCGCAGAGAAGGCGCAGTAGGGTGGTCTTCCCGGCACCATTTCCACCGACCAAACCGACAACCTCACCAGCATGAAAGTTTACCGAGACCGAGGAAAGTGCCGTCACATCTGTGAATGACTTGGTCACATCGGAAACCTCGAGCAGTACCTTCATCATCAACACCCGGAAATCAGTCCTCATACTCGAGTAATTCAACCAAAACCCCACCAGTACTGGATGGGTGTACGAATGCGATTCGACTTCCATGTGCTCCTTCTGTTGGAGTATCGTTGATGAGCCGTATTCCATTTGATTTCAATTTGGAAAGTATTGAAACTAAATCATCTACCCTGAAGGCAATTTGTTGGATCCCCGGCCCTCTCTTTTTCAAAAATTTTCCGATTGGTGTATCTTCAGAAGTTGGGGAGAGCAGTTCTATTTTCGCCGGATTGTCACCATGCTCTGTGCCAAAGAACCGAATATTCACTCCTTGTTCTTCGTTGAGGTCATCTTCACCTTGCTCAAGTCCAAGTAATTTCCAAAACTTAGCACCAGACTCTAGGTCATTGACTGCAATACCAATATGATCCAATCGTATCCCCATCTCATCACCCTAGAACCCACTGGGGGCCATCCATGTGCCAAATTCTGTTTTGAGAGCATTCATGATTTCACCCACACTACAGTATGCCTTTACTGCCTGTAGAATCAAGGGGAATAGGTTGTCATCTGCACCGGCTGCAAGCGTAAGTGCTGACAATGCGGCTTCAACTTCACTAGGGTTCCTTTGGCTACGTAGTTGTACAAATTTCTCATGCTGCTGCTCAGCAATTTTCGGGTCAATCATTTGCCCTTCGATTTCGATTCCATCATCCATTCGTGCATGATTGACGCCGACCACCTTACGATTGAGAGCTTCCACATCCATGGTTTGTTTCCATGCTGATTCATGGATTCTACGTTGCTGGAAACCCGTTTTGAGTGCTGCAAGGGCCCCACCCATTTCGTCAATTTCGCAAATGAGGGCGTATGCTTCGTTCTCTATTCGATCAGTCAGTGCTTCGACATGATAAGAACCAGCCATCGGATCGACAACATCAGCTACACCAGTCTCTTCAGCCAAAATTTGTTGGGTACGTAATGCGATTGTTGAACTTTGATCAGTTGGTAGACCGATTGCCTCATCGTAGGAATTTGTATGCAATGATTGCGTACCACCGAGAACTGCTGACATTGCTTGGTAAGCGACACGTGCAACATTGTTCAATGGTTGTTGCGCAGTCAAAGTAACACCTGCTGTTTGAGTATGGAATCGGAGCATCGTAGATTTAGGGTCCTTAGGGTGGTATCTTTCAGTCACAAGTCTGTACCATAACCGGCGTGCGGCTCGGAATTTCGCAACCTCCTCAAAGAAGTCATTGTGACATCCAAAGAAGAATGATATCCGGGGTGCAAATTCATCGACATGCATCCCTGTTGATAGGGCTGCATCAACGTATGCAAGGGCATTTGAAAGTGTGAAGGCTAATTCTTCGACCGCCGTTGCACCGGCCTCTCTAATGTGATATCCAGAAATACTGATTGTATTCCATGCAGGATGATTTTCAGCACAGTATTGAATCAAATCTGTAATCAAACGCATACTGGGCTCTGGTGGGAAAACATGCGTTCCTCTCGCGATATATTCTTTGAGGATATCATTTTGAACGGTACCACGCAGTTGCTCTGAGGGAATGCCTTGTTCCTCACCCACTGCAACATACAGGGCAAGTAAAATGATTGCTGGACTATTGATGGTCATCGAAGTAGAAACTTGATCTAATTGAATTCCATCGAATAATGCGCGCATATCGAGTATTGAATCAATGGCAACACCGACACGCCCAACCTCCCCAAAACTCAGTGGGTCATCACTATCCATTCCCAATTGTGTGGGTAGATCAAAAGCAACTGAAAGACCACTTTGCCCACGATCAAGAAGTGTGCGAAATCGTGCATTTGTTTCTTCAGCAGAACTGAATCCGGCATATTGCCGCATGGTCCAGTAGCGACTCCTGTACATGGTTTCATGGACACCACGCGTATAGGGTGGATGACCGGGTATTTCTGGTTCAGTACCTGAATCATTGGGCCCTGGAACCGGAGATATCGGTAAACCACCTAGGGTTTCGAAAGAATCCTTGCGAAGTCGCATCCTCACACCTCAATGGGTGACGGGAGGATACGCCCCTTCAATCGTTCCGTGTGTATCCCTTCAACAGTCGCAATCATCATCGCAACCATCTTTCTCGGCTTCGGCATGATCGTGCTCAGGCTCATGGTGATGATGGCCACCGGGTCCATGCGCATGGCCATGAGCCAATTCGTCCTCTGTTGCGGCTCTAACTTCTACAACTTCAACTTCAAAATGAAGTGTTTTTCCCGCCATTG
>JAPKEY010000178.1 GCA_028821815.1 Candidatus Poseidoniales archaeon
GCATCCCCATCGAGGTTGATCTCCCAGAACTTTCTGAAATGGCTGAATCATCTTGTTCGAGTTGATTATTTGTGCTAACGGAGATGGTTGTTGGCAGAACCATGAAGAGGAGCAAGGCAGCGCAAAATATAGCGACCAAAAACCTCTTCATTGGGCTATTCGGTATTCCTACTCCTCTTAAGCACAATCGGGGGATAACCAACGCAGAATCCGATTGTCAAACCTATTCTCAAATTGCGAGGTCCCTAAGGACCTCGATATCTGTGGGGGTATCAAGATTCAAATGAAGGTGTAAATCATCCACTTCAAATCGCTCAGGTTGACATAATTCTCGTAGTGGTGTATCTGGTGTTGCGGTCCGAATTCGAGCGATATCATCAGGCATGAGCAACAGCGGGTGTCCACCACGCCCATCCTTTGCTGGACAAGCACAGACCTCTTTCTGCATCAACATATGAAGCGTATTATCGGAAAACCCTGGACGATCAACAGGTACCACAAGAAGTCGAAATGCGCGCGTGCCCCCTTTCGTATCGAGAATTTGCTTAAGCCCACACTGCAGGGAACCGGTTCGCCCCGCATCTGGATTGGGATTGATGACCACGGTTCGAGTTGACAATGTAAGTACAATGTCGACGCTGAGTTCGGCCCGAGTGACGATGACTGGTTCCAATCCCACAGCCTCCAATCGTTCAACCAAGTACTGGATGAGTGGTCGCCCCTCAATATCTACGAGAGCTTTGGGTTGACCTAACCTAGCACTGGCCCCTGCGGCCAGTACAATACATCTCACCGTTTCACCTCAGAGATTGCGAATCATCTCACGACCGATGATCATCCGTTGAACTTGTGAAGAGCCTTCGAAAATTTGCATGACCTTGGCAGCTCGCATCAAACGCGCTACAGGGTATTCCTCTGAGTACCCATAACCACCGAAGATTTGTACCGCATCTGTGGTGACCTCCATGGCCGTATCCGCTGAAAATCGCTTGGCGTGCGCTGCGCTCTCAGTATTACGAATGCCATTATCTGATTCCCAAGCCGTCTTCCAAGTCAATGCGCGACTGGCCTCAATCTTGGTTTTCATATCTGCGAGCATGAATTGAATTGCCTGATGCTGATGTAATTTCTTACCAAATGTTTCACGCTCATCTGCATATTTCAGCGCGTGCTCAAATGCGGCGCGACTGATTCCTGTCGCATGAGCGGCAATGTTCGGGCGACTGAGGTCAAATGCAGTCATCGCATTGAACCAACCCTTGCCCTCAACACCTCCAACCAAATTGGTTGCTGGTACACAGACATCTTCAAAGTTGATTGAACGGGTGTCGCTGGCACGCTGTCCCATGTTTGTCTCTTTCTTACCCAATGAAAGACCATCTGAACTGGATTCGACAATGAACGCACTCATGCCCTTGTAGCCAGCCGACTTGTCTGTGTAAGCCAGAACAAAGAACCAATCTGCTTTTCCTGCACCAGTAATCCACATTTTGGATCCGTTGAGAATGTAATCGTCCCCGTCCTTGACAGCGGTGGTTTGGATACTTGCAACATCACTACCTGCACCAGGTTCTGTGACGGCGTAAGCTGCAATTCGGGGTGCTTCGGTCAGGCGACCTAGATACTTGACCTTCTGTTCTTCAGTGCCCCCAGTGATAATCGGAGCTGCGGTGAGGCCATTGCTATAGGCCGATGTAGCGAAGCCCGGGTCACCCCATGCAAACTCCTCTTGGACGATGACTTCATCCATGGTTCCCATGCCCATTCCGCCGTAGGCTTCAGGGATGTGGAGATTCATCAGACCCAATTCATGCGCGGCCTCAATCGCTTTCATTGGAAATTCACTATTTTCATCCCAATGCTTTGCCATCGGTCGAACGTTTTCGGTGGCAAACTCACGAGCAAGCTCCTGCAACATCTGTTGCTCTTCGGATAGTGTGAAGTCGACCATGTACCTTCCACCCGTTTCCCCGTCTTAGCCTTACGCACACAAATTTCGAAGATGTTCTTCAACCAATTCAGCTGTTGGAATGGTATAATCCTCAAGTGTTGGAGCAAATGGAACAGGTGTGTCAATTGCGCCAACCACCACGGCAGGAGCCTCTAGGCTCCAGAAGCATTGTTCCTGAATCCGACTACTGATTGTGTGTCCAAGACCACCTGTGTATTGGGCTTCCTGCAATACGAGCAAGCGCCCTGTTCTTGCGACACTGTTCACACAGGTTTCCGAATCGAATGGTGCGAGGGTCCGTAGATCGATTACTTCGATTTCCTTCCCTTCGCCCGCAAGTGTTGAAGCCGCTTTCAGAGCAACATGGACCATGGCGCCCCACGTTACGATTGTAGCGTCACTTCCACCGCGAACAATGTTGGCCTTACCAAGTTTGTAAGTATCCCCTGACTCTATGCTTTCGGCTACACTCTCGGTATCGACTTGCATGTGGATCCGGTCACCCCATCCCGTCATACCACCACGCAATCCATACATTCCTAGGTGTTCAAGGAAGACCACCGGATCTGGTAATGCAGCCGCTTCGACCAAGAGGTCGTAAGCATCCTGTGGGTTGGATGGGAAGACGATTACTAGGCCCGGGTCATTCATGAACCATGATTCAATCATGTTGGCATGAAATGGGCCGCTTCGTGTTTTAGCACCGAGTGGAATCCGAATCACCATCGGCACATCGGCTCCCCATCTCCATCGAAGTTGAGCAGCGTTGTTGATCAGTGCGTTCATCGCGAGAGCTGCAAACCCTCCAAACTGAATTTCTGCCACAGGTCGCATACCCCCTAGGGCGGCTCCTGTTGCAGCATGGACAATGACTGCCTCTGAGAGAGGCATATCCAGTAACAAATCTGAGTGCCCCTGATTCTTGAGTGGAACATTCATTCCGAATGCACCTGAGATTTCCATATCTTCACCCATGAACACGGCCGAGGCACCATATCTCTCGGCAATCGCAACCATCGCATTTTGAATGGCCCGGGAATATGACCAAGCATTCGCTTCATCTGAGAATTCAAGGGTCAATTGCCCTGCTTCTACAGGTGAGTCATTTACCTCGGCGGGAGTGGATAGGCGATCGAGTTGCATGCGATGTGAATCCGCATCGTGAAGGCTGGTGACCCCG
>JAPKEY010000179.1 GCA_028821815.1 Candidatus Poseidoniales archaeon
TGGCTGTTGGTCAAAGTCATGGATGCATTACCGAGTGGATAAACGATGTAGGCATCCGGATTGAGGACGGCTGGGGGCAGAGCAAAGCCTGAACCTGAACGCAATTCCCAACCTGTCAAGTCAACCGGTTGATCTCCTGTATTGACAATTTCAACCCACTCTCCATCCATACCAACCTGTGAATCTGAACCGGTAGGGTTTGGTAAGAATTCAGAGATTCGCAAACCGACATCTATGGTGCCATTTTGTTCGCTTCCATTGCCTTGTCCGGGATTCCATGTCCCTTGGGTGGTGTATGGTGATGGAATCCATGGCCCACTCACCGTCATGGGGTCTGCTGGGATGATACTCTGGTTCTCAGTTTGGTGTGAATTCCAAGCGACCATTTGCCGAGTATCACCATTGCTATCAACCAACGAAATTGAATCAAAATTGTGCAATAAATTAATTGGGCCAAAAACAAGGAAATTATCGGTTTGAACTACACCTCCAACAGCGGAGGGTTGTGCATATTGGCCAGTCCCTGTGTGGATGGCATACCCTTGGACAAAACTGCTAATATTCAGGCCATCTTCGATTTGTGGATAGTACAATTCAATCCATGAACCACCCGCTGAATCATTAGCACTTGCATTAATCATCACTTCGTTAATTTGGATTCGAGGATCTGGTACAATCATGTTGAGTGGGTTGTTGTATTCAGGAGTGGGCCATTTGGCTGTGGTGAGTGGGTCAGCATTGCGCCCCCATTCAGGTGTAAAAACCGAGATATTGACGTAGGAATGACCTGTATGTGTTGGACCTGAATATTCGACCTGGTGGGTGATTTCACCACTCGGCATTCGGAGTTTGATTTGTTCTGTACCCGCACCATTGTTGAGCATACCATAGGTTCGAGTTCCATTGACGGCAACGATACGGTGTTGTCCTGGGTCAATCATTGTCCCTTGACCCACGAGGTGAGTGGTGTTCAGCTGCATCGAGTTGCCAGCAGCATCATCAATTGACCAACCTGCTAGATCGATGGCCACAGAACCAATATTTGCAATTTCTACCCATTCCCCACCAGGCCAAGTGGCGTTGTCATTGGTCCAATAGGGGTCGGGCATGACTTCGGTAATTCGCAATTCACTCTGAACATAGGTGGGTCCTCCAGTACCGCCTCCAGTGTTTGCAGCACCCGGCGTATTGGTGTTGGAATCGACATAATCGTCGGTAGCCAGTGACCCGGGAATCTTGCTGATATCACTGCTTGCTGCACCCGTGGTGACCGTATGAATCGAAACTCCAGTTCCATCAATGAGATCCAATGTTTCTCCCGCATTGTTGAGTTTGAGTGAGCCTTGTGTATTCTCGGCAATGATTGCATAATCGCCAGCAGGTAGCACATAGGGTGTGGCCAAGTTGGCAAAATCAACCCATGTATTGGCATCGATGGGATGTGAATATTGTGCGTCATCTACAAGCGTCCACCCTGTGAGGTCTACATCGGAATTTCCACTGTTGTAGAGTTCGACCCATTCGCAGGCCGGATAAGTCCCCGTGTCTGTACCCATTGGGTTTGGCATCAGTTCGTTGATGCAGACGTCTCCACTGCAGGCAATTGATCTGCCATCGGTCGCTTGAACCAATGGCGAGAGACTCATCAAAATCATCAGTGCGGTTAGCAGAAAGGCATTACGGCGCATGGGGTTCACCGCAGGGCGTAGCCCTGCGCTCACGCGTGAGGGTGTCTTGCCCTTAGTGCCTCCGCAGATTAGATGAAACCGAACCCGTCGAGTTTTTGAGCAAATGTGTAAATCATAATTGGCACTAGAATAATGCCCATGCCATGACTCCGCCTAATACCAATTCGAGGAGGCATCAAACCCATCGCGGTTCCTACGATGAGTACGCCGATGCCGATCCAGCCAGTGGACAACCAAACGAGTAGGGTGACGAATCCGACCACACCCATGACCATGCTTCGAAGTGGGATTAACTCGTGCAGTTTGAGCATGCCTTGGCCGACCTTGACCATCACCGGAACCGCAAACAATCCAGCACCGATGGTAATGGCCATCAATCGGATGTAATCAGATGGTGGTTCAAGTCCCGTCCATTGATCGATTGGATACATCATGTTGAGTGCCAGAGCGGCACCAGAACGCGGCCGAAGCACAAGATAGAGGAAGGTTAGAACCATCACAGTTACCGCTGTATTGGTCGCTGAAAGAACTGCAATTACTTCGAGGTCCTGCTGTCTTGTTTGAGCATCGAGGTCGTCCAGTTCTGGACTGGATTCTTTGACCTCACGTGCCTTGGCAAGCATCGCATCGTCTTCTTCATCGCGCTCGACCAATTCGGTGTGATCATCACCGATGGTCATGACATCGCCACCGACGACAGAATCCCAATCACCGACCTCCGCATCATCATCGTTGGTGGATGCATCTTGGATGGCTGCATCTTGTGTTTCTTCGACAATCATTGGTGCAGCGGCATTAACAAATCTTGAGTCGTCCAAACCATGTAATCGAGCGGTTTCTGCCCGGTATTCAGCGATTCTGGCACGGGCTGCTGGATCGTTGATTCCACCTGGTCCATATTCAAAATCTGCAGGAATGTAATCAGGATCTGTCAATCTTCCCCAGAAGTTTCGTGCACTCATGACAACAACCGTTGCTTGGGCCGCCGTCATCCCTGGCAGGATAGCCATGACTGCTGCACAGCAGGATGAAAGTAGGCACGGTACAATGAGTGGTTTGACTGGTGGCAACTCCCAATTTTGTACTTGTGGAGGCATTTCAGAAGTAGTCACATAGATGTCAATCAGATTGGCAATGCCGAACAATCCAGCAAGCGCAGGCATCAATAGCGTCGCAGATGGCATGCCAACAGGACTGCGGCCGGGTAACTCAAACACCGCCCATCCATAGAAACCTGCGAGCAAAAAGAAAGCGGTTGCAACAAGCATTCCTGCCGCACGCGAATTGTCCCCAAGTCTGAAATCAATTGATTCGATTTTCCGATACACTTTCCATTTACCAATCGGAATCGTGAACTCGAACTTTTTCGGCAATGGAATATACGCCCAAGAGGTGAGCTTTTGGATCCAACGTGGCCAAGC
>JAPKEY010000180.1 GCA_028821815.1 Candidatus Poseidoniales archaeon
TCGACTGCTCGAATCCAACGCCACGGTATGGCAATGTGGATACGGTCTTCGACTAATTCAGCAGGGGGGTTGGTAACGAACAAATGCGTGCAGAACCACTCGTCTGAATCAACGACCATATCGTGGACGGTGCCAAGGAATCGGCCATCAGGTAAGATGACGGGCATACCACGAAGTTCGGAGGCAACGGCTTCGCCCATCGAAAAGCGGTGAGGTGGGGTTGTCCATCAACCTTGGGCCTGAAATCAGGCTTACTTGCCACGATTCTGGTTGGCCTTGAGTGAAGGGCGGAGCTTTTCGGCACCCTTGCCCTTGTTGTGCAGACCGCGACCGCGCTTGCCCGCACTGGTCTTGCCACGGTGTACTCGACCGGAGTGACGGTTCGCTGTAACCCAGCCTAGATGCTTATCGTTCTGAATCGCAGGATGGCTTGGATCAATGAGAATACATTCGTAGAACTTGTTCTTTCCATCTTCGCCCACCCAGTAGGAGTTGAGAACCTCAAGGTTCGGGAACTTGCGTGCAACTCGCTCCTCTGCGATTCGCTGAATGCTCTTTGCCATGGTGATTTTCTTCATACCCATCTTGCTCGGCTTGCGCTTCATGTTGATTTTGGACTTGCGCAATCCACCACGGCGAACACGGGTTCGAACCATGACGACGCCCTGCTTGGCCTTGTAACCCATGCGGCGTGCTGCATCCAAGCGGGTTGGGCGCTCGATTCGGTTGATGACTGGATCACGGCGCCACTCTGCCATACGGTTACGCCGATAGTCGGCTGGAATGCCATCTTTTGGCCTCTTCCAAGTCTCGCGGACGGCGTGGTACAGTGAACGAGCCATGGTAGTCACCCTTTGGAGCGTTCCGCCGACCTGCTCCCCCTATATGAGCGTCCCGCTGAATCTGAAAGCCTCCCGTAGGGAGGTAAGTTGGTCCGAGCGGCCGGATTTGAACCAGCGATTCCCTGATGGCTGCCTTTAGTCTACAACCGTGAATTTCACGTCTACAGTCAGGTGCATTGGCCAGGCTATGCTACGCTCGGGGTTGAACCGCCCAACATCCTCGGCTATTTGTGCGTAGCGCAACAATTCCGGACTTGCAAACTGGGTCGAGAATTCGCACTCAAAAGCAGCCGTCTACCACGATGATTAATATGTGTTGAAAGACGAACTCAGGAATACGGGTAAAACCGGTGGTGGATACCATGGATGGGGAACAAGTAACGGGACAAGAGTCTGGAAGCACTCTTGGGAAGGCCTACGAGGATTTGGTGGGCGAATTGAAGCGTGATTTAGATGGTAAGCAATCAACTACATTGCTCAATGAAGATGTTTCCTCATTTGGTGTCCCAGATCCACGAATTCTAATCTGCGGTTGTGGCGGTTCAGGCAATAACACGATGAACAGAATCACCCATCTTGGTGTCGAAGGCGCAATCACGGTTGCCATAAACACCGATAAGCAACATCTCGATCATACTCGCGCCCTACAAAAATTGCTGGTCGGACGCCACATCACCCGCGGATTGGGTGCTGGGGGCGACCCCTCAACCGGACGCAAGTGCGCTGAGGCCGGTCGTGATGTGATCACTCAGATTGTATCTGGATCTGACCTTGTATTCATCACCGCTGGATTGGGTGGTGGAACCGGTACGGGAATCGCACCGGTTGTCGCTGAGGAAGCCAAGCGTGCCGGCGCCCTTGTGGTCGCTGTAGTCACCACACCATTCCAGGTGGAAAGACGACAGAGAATGCTGCGCGCTCTGGAAGGATTGGAAGCACTTCGCCAAGTGGCGGATGCGGTTCTGGTTCTCGACAACAACAGACTTCTGCACTATGTGCCCAATCTACCATTGGACGAAGCCTTCAGCATCATGGACCAATTGATTGCAGAAATTGTCAAGGGTATCGTTGAAACTATCACGCTACCGAGTCTCATCAATCTCGACTTCGCGGACGTTCGAACCATCATGAAAGGTGGCGGTGTCACCATGATGCTGTACGGTGAAAGCGATCGAGGTCCTGAAGAAGTGGTTCACGAATCTCTCAACCATCCATTGTTGGATATCGATATCGATGGTGCAACAGGTGCGCTGATTCACGTAACGGGTGGACCGTACATGACACTGGAACAAGCCAGTCAAGTGGTCGATTTGATGACCGGACGATTGAGTCCGGATGCCAACGTCATTTTTGGTGCAAGACAAGATCCTGGCTTTGGCGACACCATCAAAATCATGGCGATTATTACCGGCGTTGCCAACGACCGATTGACCGATGCGGTGATGGAGCCCGACAAGTTAGGTGAAGCGCTCAATATCGCTCGACAGCGTGGCGCTCAAGGACCCGGATTTGGTTCGATTCAGCGCTTTGATTCGTGATTTGGCCTATAGGCCAACGAACCCGAATGCTCAAACGGGGTCGATGTTACCGGTGTATCATGGACCGTCGTGGCCTCACTGTGACCGTCGTCGCTCTGATGATGGTCGTCATGCTAACCTCGTCAACAACCGCATCGCCGGGAATCGAGGCGGGTATCATGCAATCACCGGGCTCTGAAGATGGGCAACCTGATGCAGAGAACAACACCATGTATGTGTTCGGCAACCCACAACTCACGAACTGTTTCTCAAAGTTCAACAATACCGATGCTGAGAGTGCCAATTACGGTGAAGAATCTCAAGGAGGTAGCAGTCTGATGGATGTCAAGGTCACCTGTCGCATGGACCCTGCCCTAGGTGAGAACATCGCATTGAAAGAAGGTGAAATGATCAATGTGAGATTCGCCATTGAATTGGGTGGCGCCTGGACCAATGGACAAGATACATGCAATGGGGATTGTGAGAACCTCAACATCTCCATTCTCAAGGCCAACAACGCTGTGGCCATCAAAGAATTCGATTCACTGGGCGATGGAGAGAATTTCATATCGTGGGATATTCCGGTTGTTGAAGAGTTGATTTATTGGAATGGCAGCACGGAGAACATCGGCGTAGAGTTCACAATGAAACTCAAAGCCACTGAAGGGAACTTCTTTTTCAGCGGTGATGATGCTCTATTCGGTTTGTACTTTTCACATCCAGAGAATTCTCAGGAATACAACG
>JAPKEY010000181.1 GCA_028821815.1 Candidatus Poseidoniales archaeon
GGCATCGATATTATCCTCCGATATGCGAAACTGTGGGGCGCAACACGCGCTACGCTCTGCTCAGGCTTGCAGTCCAGCGAACATTGCGTCTACCATTCCATCGAGATCGAACTCTGGATTCCAACCCCATTCCATCCGCGCAACATCATCATCGATATCATTCGGCCAAGAGTCTGCATATTTTTGGCGAACGTCTGGCTCATACGTACACGTGAATTCAGGTAAGTGTCTCTCAATACTAGCCACCAATTCCCCCACTGTAAACGAACAGCCCGCAATATTGTAACCACCGCGCGCACCACCTAATTTCTCTGTGGGGACTTCCATCAATTCGAGTGTGGCACGAATGGCATCATCCATGTACATCATTGGCAAACGGGTATCTTCGCGCACGAAGCAGGTATAGTGACCATCTGACAATGCTGCATGAAAAATCTCGACCGCATAATCAGTAGTACCTCCACCCGCGGGCGCCTTGTAGGAAATCAATCCAGGATAACGCAGACCACGTATATCCACTTCTGAGGTCATCACCAATTGTTCACAGACGACCTTTGTTTTTCCATAGACAGTGGAAGGGTTCAGGGGTGTGACTTGCGGTGCAATCGAAGGGCAATCGGGCCCAAAAACCGCAATTGAAGATGGTGCGAAGATTCGACAATTGTTGGCCTTTGCAGCAGCGATTATATTCTCCAACCCTTCCACATTTATCTTCCAACAAAGTTCAGGATTCCTCTCACCTGTAGCTGACAATAGCGC
The DNA here is from genome assembly GCA_028821815.1 of Candidatus Poseidoniales archaeon. GTDB lineage: Archaea > Thermoplasmatota > Poseidoniia > Poseidoniales > Thalassarchaeaceae > MGIIb-P. The sequence goes on from JAPKEY010000181.1 coordinate 760, forward strand.
AGCGAGATGGTAAATATCGGTTACACTCTCATCGTTCACCATAGAAATAATCCCCTCAGCATCCATGACATCAAGAATTCGACAATTGGGAGCCTCACGAACATCAGTGGGAATTACACTTCCTCGGCCATGCTTTGCTTCAAGCGCGACAACCAATTCAGTTCCAATCTGTCCGAGCGCACCCGTGACTAGAATACGCGGACCCATTGCATCGCCTCAAAGTCGGGCGCTACTTGAACATGGAGGAAGCAACCTCAAGACAACGAAATCTGAAATTTCTAGGCCAACGTTCATAGAGAAGGCCCACGTGATGTGAACCCCGTTGATGTCGATGAAGTACGTCGTGGTGTCGGGCGGGGTCCTGAGTGGAATTGGAAAAGGTGTGACTGCGTCGAGCCTTGGCGTGCTCCTGAAATCGATGGGATTGAGGGTTACTGCGATCAAGATTGACCCTTATCTCAACAGCGATGCGGGTACAATGAGCCCCTTTGAGCATGGTGAAGTATTCGTCCTTGATGATGGTGGCGAGGTCGATTTGGATTTGGGTAATTACGAACGCTTCCTAGATATCCGATTGGGGCGTGACAACAACCTGACAACAGGCAAAGTTTACTCCGGTGTCATCGAGCGTGAGCGTCGAGGAGATTACCTTGGTAAGACGGTTCAAGTTGTACCTCACATCACCAATGAGATTCAGGAATGGCTTGAGCGCGTTGCTGCACAATGCACAGATGGTTCAGGCGAAACTCCCGACGTGTGTGTCATCGAACTCGGTGGCACAGTTGGCGATATTGAAAGCGCCCCTTTTGTTGAAGCACTCCGACAATTCCAGTTCCGTGTTGGTCGCGAGAACATTTGCTTCTTCCATGTATCTCTGGTTCCAGTCATCGGTGTTGTAGGTGAACAGAAAACCAAGCCAACTCAGCACACCGTGAAGGAACTTCGAGCTGCTGGACTCGCACCTGACTTCCTCGTCTGCCGTAGTAGCGAGCCACTTCTCCCTGAGGTCAAAGAGAAACTCTCGTCCTTCTGCCATGTCGAGCCATCACACGTCTTCAGTGCACACGATGTTCCCAACATTTACCACGTCGCCTTGATGCTCAATGAGCAGGGTGCATCTGAGATGATGAAAGATCGATTTTTGATGGATATTCCTACCACAAAACCACTTCTGGACGACTGGCGGGCAATGACAGCGCGTGTGGACAATCTTAACACAGAACTTCGAATTGCAATGGTTGGTAAATATACAGGTCTCTCCGATTCCTATCTCAGTGTCATCAAGGCACTACAACATGCTGGATTTAATGCCGGTGCAAAGTTGCACATCGATTGGGTTGAAGCAGAATATCTCGAACCACATCAGGCCAAAGAAAACCCCGAGAAACATGCGGAGTATTGGCAGATGGTCAAGAATGCAGATGGAGTACTGGTTCCTGGTGGATTTGGTCATCGTGGCGTGGAAGGGAAGATGTGTGCAGCACGACATTGCCGAGAAACAGGGAAACCATATCTCGGCATTTGTCTCGGTTTACAAATCGCAGTCATTGATTTTGCTCGAGATGTACTAGGAAAGGCCGGAGCGAACAGTACCGAATTCGACGAGGAGACTCCACATCCAGCGGTCATCTTCATGCCCGAAGGAAGTCGAACCCACATGGGTGGAACCATGCGATTGGGTAGCCGACAGACGAATTTACAAACACAAGATTGCGATGCATTCCGTCTCTACGGTGGTGACATGGAAATCCATGAGCGCCACCGTCACCGATACGAGGTCAACCCCGATATGGTTAGTGAATTGGAAGCTGCAGGCATGCGGTTCGTTGGTAAGGATACCGAAGGGGAACGTATGGAAATCATTGAGTTGACCGGGCATCCGTACTTCTTCGCAACTCAATATCATCCTGAATTCAAGAGTCGACCCAATCGACCAAGCCCACCATTTGTTGGATTAATCGAAGCCGCACTCAACGCCCAGTAAGGTATTCACTGCCGATCATGTTCTGGGTCAGGACAGGGCAAAGGGTCGCAATCACAAGTCTTCAAAACGAGGGCTTGCAGGAACAATTCAATCCCCTCTTCATCAGTGGTTCTCTGTACCCCACCCTGCGGCCTCCAACCTTCTGTTAGTTTGTCGTTGACCAATGAAATCAATCCTTTATTCCCAATCGAAGGGAAATTCAAGATTCCGAGAGTTTCGTCTTGCATGTGATTTGCTGTTATGACATCGTAGCGCATAGGCGTGCATCTAATTCCCGATGTACTTGAACCCTTACTCTGCAGCCACCCTCAGGAGGCGCGTGGTTCGATAACCTTGCAAGACCTTGAGATATTTCTTG
>JAPKEY010000182.1 GCA_028821815.1 Candidatus Poseidoniales archaeon
GGTTGAAGATGGAACGTGTGTGTACCCGGAGCCTGAGCCTGAACCTCCAATCGAAGGGTGTATGGACTCCAATGCGACTAATTTCGACAATCTTGCAGTGGTTGAAGATGGAACGTGTGTGTACCCGGAGCCTGAGCTTGAAGATAACAATACAGTGGATGAAATCAATGATTTACAAAATTCTGGTGCGGTTGCTGATGGTTTTCCTTGGGTTAAGGTGGGTGTTTTATTCATAATTTTCTTCATTGGGATTGGTTGGTTTTCTGTTCGAAAACGTTTCAAGAATGGTTAATTTGCTGAGTCTAAGCAAGGTGAACCTTCAAACCTAAGGCTCGCGTGCGCGAGAGCGACGCTGACGGCGTAAGGTGAAGAATATGGCAGACAGACTATACATTGGAATCGATTTAGGAACATATCAATCTACGATTTCTGCAAGCAACGGACAAAGCGGAACAGTCGAAACAGTCGTGGGTAAGCCCAAGGATCCAATCGCACGAAATTTCCTCAAGCGTGACACACTTTTCGGCGCTGACGCACTGAAAAACAAACTCGCTTGCAATTTGTATTATCCACTCGCCGCAGGTGTTGCACAAGATGATGAAAACAATCTGGCTGCAGCCAAGGCTTTCGTCACTCACCTTGTCGAAAGTGTAGACCCCGAAGAGTTCGATGAAGTCTACGGCGTCATCTGCTCTCCAAGCCACATCTCATTCGTCGACAAGAGTAATCTCGTCTCGATATTGCGCGGCCAGGTTAATGCAATCATGGTTGTCTCCGAACCCTTCGCCGTTGCATACGGCCTCGGTGAAATTGGTGGTAGCATTGTTGCTGATATTGGCGCAGGTACTACAGATGTTTGCCGGATGTACGGAACTTTCCCCAATGATGGTGACGAGTGCACACTCGAAGAAGCCGGTGACTGGATCGATGTAGAGCTCAAATCTCTCATCGAGAAGAAGTATACTGGGGCGCAACTCACCAAAGACATGGTTCGACAGTGGAAAGAAGCGGGTTCATACATTGGTGATGACCGTGAAATGATGGTTGAACTCAGTGTAGATGGTAAAAAGCAGGTTGTCGATGTGGGAGACCTTGTCGGTATCGCTTGCTCCAACCTAGTGACACCTTTGGTCAATGTTCTCAAGGGCATTGTCGCTGGTGCAGACCCCGAATACCAACCTATCATGCGAAACAACATCATTCTCGCTGGTGGCGGCTCACTCATCGATGGATTGGCTGAAGCGGTTGCTGAAGGATTGGCTGACATCGGTGATGTCAGTGTTTGGTGCGCAGAAGATCCCGTCACAAAGGTGGCTGAAGGTGCACTCGCACTGGCTGGCGATATGCCTGATGACCAGTTTACTTCAATCAACTGAAGTGGTGGTTCCGGTGGACCCCATAGGGGTCCCAGAAGCGTGGTTTGATACTGTTGCCAATGTGAAGGTTCAAGAGTAGAACAGTGGCGATGGGGTTTGATTGACCATGTCAGCCTCTTCCATGGATGGAACGGAGAGTGTAGACCGCGCAGCTTTAGCAGGGATGCTGAAAGGCTACAATGCGGACCAATTGGTAGAGGAAGTACTCTCTGCTTGGGACGACCTCTCCAATAAAAACGGTGAAATTGCCACAGTGAAACAACGAAATCGAGTTTTAGAACTTGATTTGGCAGAACGAGAAGATATTGGCGCCCCCGAAAAGGCTCGTTTGGGTCGGCTCGAAGAAGATAATCGTGAGAAGGAAGCGAAGATTATTCACATTCAGCAAATGCTCGAAGATTCCTATATGCAAAATGAAACCCTTTCAACATCTGTCGACAAGACTCGGATGGAAAGTATGGAAGAGGATAACACCCGACTTTCGGCACTCTGTGAAGACCAAGGTAGTGTCATTGCAGAAATGGAAGGGAAGGTCGACCAACTTGTCGATGCGCTGGAGAAGGCTGCTGAAGCAGGCTTGACCAGCATTACTGCCGATGAAGTTCGTATGCTCAACACTGAGCTTGAAGATACGCACCGCCGAATTGAAACCAGTGATGCTGAACGTGAGGCCTTGGAAAGTGAACGTGAACGTCTTCGGGAAATGGTCGAGCAGGTTCGTGGGCTCCTAGAACAACGTGACCTCCGCATCAAAGAAATGGAGAGTCAAATGCAGCGGGTGATGGAAGGTCCTCGCTCGATTAGTGCTGAACATGATTACTTGGTTGAGCAAATTGAGGAATTGAAGCGTCGCTTGTTGGATCGCAACCGCGAATATGAAGCATTGCGCCGTCGCGAACGCCGACTACACCGTGATGTGTTTGAGCGAGATGAGCGGATTTCACAAATGCAACTCACAATGCAAGATATTGAGGGTGGTCTAACTGACCGTTCTACAGAACTCAAGGCGCTTGAGGAACTCCATGAGAGAACCTTGGCGGAAGTTGACACACTGAAGAAGAGTGAGCGCACCCGGGAAGTGGTCGGTGCTGCGTTCCAGGATTCATTGGGTGTACTTCGTGCTCATGAACAAGTAAAGGCGCGTAAGGAGGCGCTTGGAATTGAAGATGATATGTCAATTCCCGAACCCGCAGATATTCCACAACCGGGTGGAACTGCACCAGCAACAATGATTGACATCGATGATGATCTTGAGTAATTAAAACGAAACGATGTTAAGTGATAATTGCTTACCGAGGTTGTGACTTCTGTATTTGTGGCTTACGTGTTGTGGCTACCTTTTGGGTGGTTGGGAATACATCGATTCTATACTGGAAATGTGATTACTGGCTTGATTTGGATGTTTTCATTGGGGCTATTCGGTATCGGGTGGTTCGTTGATCTTTTCTTAGTACCTGGACTGGTTGCAGCTGCTAATCAACGTAATCAACAGAATTTCATCGTGGTGCAAAATAATCAATCAGGGTTTGTTGGTGATGTTGCAGGGCATGCTGCGAAGCATGTAGCCAAAAATGTGATTACAGATTACTTGAAAGAACGGTGATGGTAATCCTAAGTGGTTTTCATGAACAATATCGCCTTGATTGGGATGGCCGGCGTTGGTAAAAGCCATATTGCTAAAAAAATAGCAGCAATTTCGAATTATGAAT
>JAPKEY010000183.1 GCA_028821815.1 Candidatus Poseidoniales archaeon
TGGTTTGGCAGTTCCAGTCAAGGTTGCTTACTGGTGGTTCCCCTTCCAGAATGGATATGGTGGCAGTCTGTTCGATGAGTATGGTAATCCAACACTTGATTCAAACGGAAGTGCGGAAGCATTGGAATGGTATCTTTCCCTTGAGCAAGTGCATGAAGTCGTTCGCACTGGTACTGTTGGTGAAACCATGGAATCACAATTTATTCAATCCGAAGCGGCCATGATTGTTGACGGTCCTTGGAATTGGGCCACATATGAGGCGGGTCGTCTCGACGTAGGACAAACACTTCTTCCACTGATTGAGGAAACCGGTTTGCGCGCATCGCCACTTGTCACCTACAAAGGATGGTCTGTTTCCAAGCAAAGTGAGCAGAAAATATCCTCGACTAATCTCGCTCTACATCTTTCATCACCCTCTGTGCAGAAGACGTTTGCACTCGATACGATGACAATGCCTACTGCAATTGAGACTACGATAGACCCCGAAGTCCAAGCAGATCCTGTGTTATCTGGATTCCTTGCACAAGCAGAACTCGCAACAGCAGCTCCAACCACACGTGCCATGTCGATTGTTTACGGCCCACTTGGAACCGCCTTTGAGCAAGTCCATGGTGGAAGTGCAAGTGCTCAGGCTGCCCTAGAAGGGGCAGATGCTGAGATGGACAATATCCTCTCTTCACAATCGACCTCGGAACCGTTCCCCCTGTCACCAGGATACAGAACAATCGACATCACAGTTCCAGTCGATTCGCTGGCAATTTCTTATCATATTTCCGTTGACAATATATCCCATTCAGAACTGTTGGTCAATGGAACTGGTACAGCAGGCATGGGTTATGATTCTTGTACATCTGAAGGGGTTGAACTTCTGCGGCTGAATGATGTTGCCATTGTGCCCCAATCCGCTGTAAATTGGACATGTGGACTTACTGGAATGATTCCAGACCGAAATCACCACATTGAGGTATTCGTAGACTACGGAGGAAATGCTGAACCATCCCTCCACTTCTCAATGAATGCCTCTACATCAGTTGGTGATATTCTCCCGCCCTCTCCAGATACAAGTCCAATCCTGTTTGCCATCGGTTCTATTGTCGCCTCTTTAGTTGCCTTACTGGCCATTCTGAGATGGCGTGATGCAAAGGCTGGAAAGCATCGAGGTAAACTTGCACACGCTTACATCGCTCCGGCATTAATCGCCCTAGCTGTGCTGACATTCTATCCCGTAATCTATGGGATTTGGTTATCATTTACCAATGCTGATCAGAGTCACCTGGGCGACAATACTTGGGTCGGATTGGAGAATTTCATCACCGTCCTCACATCGGCTGGATTCCTACGGGTGACTTTGTTCACATTGATTTGGACTGTTGCCAATGTCGTTGCACATGTTGGTCTTGGCCTTGGTTTGGCCCTCGTTCTAGACAATCCTCACGTTAGGGGACGAACCGCATACCGGACTGCTCTGCTACTCCCATGGGCGATTCCATCATACATTTCGGTCCTCGTCTGGAAAGGGATGCTACAACCAGAGGGTCTCATCGATTCAGTATTGGGTACAGATTTTGAGATGCTGGCGGACCCCACCGGGGCGAAAACCCTCGTTATCCTTGTCAATATCTGGCTCGGAGTCCCATTCATGATGATGTCATTGAGTGGTGCAATTCAAGCCCTACCCAGAGAAATGTATGAGGCAGCAGAGGTTGACGGCATCAGTTCTTGGCATCAATTCAGACATCTCACACTACCTAATTTGAAGAGTGCCCTAGTTCCATTGAGTCTTCTTGGATTCATTTGGACATTCAATATGTTCAATGTCATCTACTTGATGACGGATGGCGGTCCAAACCTGCGATTTGGAGAGCCAGGTGAAACCGATATTCTGATTACATACGTCTATGATGTCGCCTTCCGAGATGGTGCCTATGGTGTGGCTGCTGCTTGGTCAGTGGTGATATTCATCATGCTCGTGGTATTTTCATGGGTATACCTGAAGCGAAGCAATGCGACGGAGGCGAGTGCATGAAATCACTTTCACAACGGTGGTATGAACCACAGGAAATCGCGACACTGCGCCTGTGGTTACCCGTTGCAGTTGGCGTCAATATCCTGCTTTCTAGTATTGAATGGATACGTGAAGATTCACTGGCTTTCCAACTCTCATTGCTTGGTGCATTTGCATTACTCGTCCTCTGGCTGGTGCTGCCAAATGGTGAGCAGGTGTGGAAGCGGGATGTGGCCATGGGTAAAGCGGGTCTTGTTCTGATCATTGGTGTCATTCACTATGCTGCTGGAATGCGGATGGCCATCGACATATGGTCAACACTGTGGTTGGTCGGACCTGCCATACTTGCACTTTGGTGGCTTTCATCTCCTGTAATTTCAGCCTGGGCCAAGGGATTGTTATCAGTGCAAGGTGCAGAGGAAGGTTTGGCCAGAAACAAGCGTATAGCGCCACGTTTGGGGGTAATCGGCTCTCACATCTTACTTCTCCATGCAGTCATGCTCGTCCTCTTCCCCGTGCTCTGGATTCTTGATGTTGCGATGTCACCGGGCAATATCCTTGGTGGGGACATTGGTTTCTCGGATTGGACTGGGGAGCACTTCTCCAAGATGCTCGGTGGAGATTCAAGTTTCTGGATATGGATGCGCAATTCACTGATTGTTAGCCTCGGTACAACCCTGATGGGCCTCGCCCTTGCAGTACCTGCAGCCTATGCCTTCAGTCGGTTCCGTTTCTCTGGACGTGAAGGGTCGATGTTTGCCTTCTTGCTGGTACAAATGTTCCCTGGAATCATCATCCTCGTTCCTTATTTCATGGTCATGAAATCATTGGGATTGCTGAATACAAGTCTCGGCTTAATTCTCGCATATTCAGTCACCGCATTGCCACTTTGTGTTTGGATGTTGAAGGGTTTCTTTGATACAGTTCCCAGAGAATTGGAAGAGGCAGCTCTTCTGGATGGGTGCAATCAATTCGAAGTATTCTGGCGGGTGATATTGCCACTTTCACTTCCAGCGGTAGCAGTAACGGCCTTGTTCAGTTTCCTAGCAGCATGGAACGAATATCTTCTGGCT
>JAPKEY010000184.1 GCA_028821815.1 Candidatus Poseidoniales archaeon
GAATATTGTGGTAAAGATCACGGTTACATGACCGCTGTTGTCGAAGTCTTTGAGTGAGGTGATTGGTAATGCTCAATTCAATCAAAAACCCTCGCTTTATTGCCATTCTTGCCATTCTGCTCCTCGCAGTTGCTGTCGCACCGAGCGCACAATCATACCCCACAGGTATCTCTGGCGCACAGGATGGAGGGTGCTCCTGTCACGGACAAAGTGCAAGCAGCGAAGTTGTGCCAAGTCTTGAGGGGCTTCCAGATGAACTTGATGCGGGGGCCACATATACACTGAACATTTCATTCACAGGTGGTCCTTCTTTTGCTGAAAATACAGATCCCGCTGCATTAGGTGGATTTCATCTTTGGGTGAGTGATGGAACCCTAACACCCGTTGATGACAAGACACAGTCCAATTCAGATGGAAGCGTCACCCACAATGGGATTGACAAGACCGATAGTGGCCAAGGTAATGACCAGCGACTCTGGCAAGTTGAATGGACTGCACCGATGGACGGGGGCGCCAAGTTCATTCTTCATACGAATTCAGTCAACGGTGATGGGACCAACGGCGGGGACATGTGGGGACGACTCACCGCCGATGTAGGTCCACAACCGGCTGAACAAGCGAGTGGCCTAACCGTTCTTGCTAGTGCGATTCTGCTAATGGTCATGATTACCTTGGGATGCCTCATTTGGGTATTCTATCGCCGAGATCCGGACTCCTTCGCTTGGGATCGATTCTGGCCTTGGTTTAGTGATTTCATCACCAGCACAGATCACAAAAAGGTTGGTTCATTGTATATGGTTAACGGCCTATTCTTCCTCGGTGTTGGCGGATTGTTCGCCCTCATATTCCGTGTGCAATTGGCCTCACCAGGCAATGATTTCCTAACTCAAGACGAATACAACCAGTTCTTCACCATGCATGGAACGACAATGATTTTCCTTGCCGCCATGCCGATGATCGCCGGCTTTGCAAACTGGATTGTTCCATTGCAAATTGGAGCACAGGATTTGGCTCTCCCTCGATTAAATGCTCTTGCATTCTGGCTTAACCCAGCTGCAGCATTACTCATCTTCGCTGGAATTTTCAGTGGACAAGGAGCAGATACAGGTTGGACCGGTTATGCACCATATATCGTATCACATACCGCTCATTCAGGCGCGACGTTATGGGTGGCGGGTCAAATTTTGATTGTCGCATCATCGACCATATCTGGGATCAACTTCATGACCACATTCTGTACTATGCGTGCACCAGGCATGGGCTGGATGCAGATGCCATTATTCTCGTGGTCCATGCTGATTGCAACACTGATGCTTTTCATATCAATTCCTGCTTTTGGTATTGGATTGGTTCAAGTGTTATTGGATCGAACGATAGGTACGGTGTTCTATGAAGTAGCAGCTGGAGGGGATCCTCTACTCTGGAGCCATCTGTTCTGGTACTTTGGACACCCAGAAGTGTACGTGGTCGTACTACCTGCATTTGGTGTGATTTCTGAAGTATTGTCTACCAGCGCACGGCGCACAATCTTTGGTTACAAGTCGATGGTCTTTGCTCTTGCAGGCATTGGTATTGTTGGGTTCATCGTTTATGGACACCACATGTTCACCTCTGGCATGAGTCCAATATTGCGCTTCGTAACGATGTTGACAACGATGTTGGTTGCAGTTCCAACTGGAATCAAGATTTTCAACTGGTTACAGACAATGCACGGTGGCAGTCTTGTCTACAGAACTCACACGCTATGGGCACTCGGATTCTTGGTCACCTTCACATTGGGTGGAATTTCTGGAATGTATTTCCCTGCTGTAGCCATGGACCTACACCTTCACGAGACCTACTTCGTTGTCGCTCACTTCCACTATGTGTTCGTAGGTGGAATCGTCTTCGGACTCTATTCTGGAATCTACTATTGGTTCCCCAAGGCTACAGGACGAATGATGAATGAGAAGGTTGGAATCCTACACTTCATGACTGGATTCATCTCTTACAACTTGATTTTCTGGCCAATGCATAGGCTTGGAATTCAAGGCATGCCTCGAAGGCAGCACACATACTTCATCACCACAGATGAGTACTTTGCATTACCACCAGAAACTGCAGATTGGAACATGATGATTACGGTGGCTGCATTCATGTTCTTTGCTAGTAACCTCATTTTGGTTTACAACATGATTAGCAGCGGTCTAAGAGGCCAAAAGGCACCGAGTGACCCTTGGGGCGGGTGGTCGATGGAGTGGTTGGTCTCCAGTCCACCACCTACACCATCTCACGACCCAAGCAACCTACCCGTGATGAAATTCGCTGAGATTCATGATGAGGGGGAACCCGGGTTCTTTGGAAGATTGATTCAATGGATGATGATTCCCGAAGATGACGGAGGTGAAGAAGAATGAGTTACGGCGGACACGACGATGATCATCACCATGACCACCAACACAGCCATTGGGGCCCTCACGATTGGGATCACGGCCATGGCGGTCCACCTCACAACTCGTGGGCACCGATGATGCTAGCCTTCGGTTCGAGTTTCTTCCTACTCGGTTTTACCAAGGTATTCACACAGACATGGAATGATGAAGCTGATATCTGGATCTATGCCATTCACTCATCACAGATTGGCCTAATGATCGCTGGATTAGCAATCTTCTTTGCCGGAATAACCGTGTTCTGGCGACAGGATTGGAGTCACAGTGGTTCCTACGAAGCAAAAGCGGTAGGAACTCCCTTCCGCACCATTGATATTCGCAAGGTTGCGATTTGGATGTTCCTCATGTCTGAAATGATGGTCTTCAGCACCCTCTTCACCACTTACATTCGATATCGAACTGGCTTTGACAACTGTGAGGATTTGTTCCAAAGCAGTATTGAACCGGGCTCAACTGTTGTACTAGAAGCTGGGCAACAATGCTGGCTCCCTGCATCTTACTTCATCGCAGAAGGTGGTTACCATCAAGCACATGCAAACGCTGCCCTGGGCTTCATGCCCGATACCCTCATCCCTGGAGCAATCAACACCTTCGCGCTGATTATTTCCTCGTACACAATCGTACTCGCGTTGAAGACTGCAA
>JAPKEY010000185.1 GCA_028821815.1 Candidatus Poseidoniales archaeon
CCTTCTGTTCATGCCTGATCACGATTCATGGAGTGAAACTCTGTGTGGACTTACAATCCGACAATGGTTATCCGATTTGAATGTCGATATCGCACTTATCGATGGAACGTTTTGGAGTGAAAATGAATTGCAGCATCGAGATATGACCGAGATTCCTCACCCCACTGTAAGTGAGAGCCTGCAACGACTTGGGGGGCGGGAAGAGGGAGATCCAGATATTCGATTCTTGCATCTGAATCATACAAATCCACTCTGTAATCCATCTTCACAAGAAGTCGAAGAATTGACTGCGATGGGATGGAGCCTAGTCTGCGAAGGGGATTCGTTTACGCTTGAACGGTTATGAGGGTGGGGCGCACGCGCTCGCCCATGCGCCTCACGGGAAAGGTCAGTAGCGGACTTGGGCGTGCACACATCTTCATGGCTCAAGAGCACTATCAGACTCAATTCAAATCAATTCTTGAGAATGAAGCGTGGCCTGGAACTTTGAATGTTAAAGTCGCTGGTGAGGATTTGGCTGCATACGTCGCACTTAGAAATTTATCAGGTGTTGATACACTGGATATCGATGATGAGACTAAGACCAATGCAGCAAGTATTGATATCACTGACATCAATCCTTTGCGAGTTCGTGGATTCTTGCGAGAAGGGCGTTCGTTTGGAGGTGCCACAGCATTTCATGCAACCATTCGTTCAGGTGAACAAGAATTGACTTGTGCGATTCTTATTCCAGATTTGACAAGACACATCGATGTGGTCGAAGTCATTGCAACTGTATTCTTGCGAGATACGCTCAACATTTCAGATGGAGATATCGTCTCGCTCAATTTGAATTGAGATGGGCGAGCCAAGCTGCTTGGTGCAACTGATCCTGCTCCCCTCTGGCTTTGTCGACCCACAATTGATAGGCGCGGCCCGTTGGTGGGGTTTCCGCAACCAATGGTAAATTAAAATCAATTTTCGATTGACTACACAGATACGGAGTTCCTGTATGTTCAACCGACCAGAGCGTCAACCATTCGGGTTCTGCCCGTCCGAAATCCACTGGAACGTCAGGGGAGATGAGAGCCTGAAGGATGTCATTTTGAGTGAATTGACCCTTAGCCATTCCAAGCATCGCGGAAGCAATACGGCGAACTTGATTCCAAACAAATCCCTCGGCTTCAATTGAGAAACCGAGAATGTCCCCATTTGCATCAAGCCAGGGTTCGCAGGATAGAACCCGCTTCACTGTGGAGCGCCCTTCTTGGAACCGGCAGAAATTTCGAAAATTATGTTCCCCGAGAAAAATTGAGCACCAAGAATTCAGACTACTCACTGAAACAGTAGATGGCCAGCCATCCAAAGCCTGAAGACGATATAGATAGGTACGAGAACTGGCATCCCGTGTTCGTAAATCTAAATCTACAGATTGTGCAGCCCAAACGCGAATATTTGTTGGGACCTGATCGTTGAGGGCAGTAATGATTCCTTGTTCACCAACATCATCCCAAATTTGTGATGGAAGATTAAAACTGCCAATGTTCATTCGAGCATCAACCCCCCCATCCGTACGGCTGGATAGAGTGACTGGGTGGGTACCATGCTTGCACCATTGCAAGCGAATGAGGGCCTCTTCAAGTTCACCTTGAACGGTAGGCACATTCGGTTGAACTTGGGAGCCACTGTAGCCTCTGCCCAGATAACCAACGGCGAAGGCGATACGGATCGCCATGGTGTAACCTCACTCAGAAAGCAAATCTACAACGGCTCCAGTCGAGACGAAACCAAGACCGGTTACAGCCCACTCTAGCGCTGTTTTGAGATATTGTTGAGCCATGGGGTGATTCCGATCACCATCGGTTTGCATCTCAACGACTTCGACCAGTTGTCGGGCCGCCTCATACAGCATATCGTTGACATCAACCTCTTGGGCATCAGCCATTTCTTGGAGACGAGTGTATTCCTTAACCGCTGCTGAGACTCGATTGCAATCGAGGCAAAAAGAGGCGAATGATGCGACGATTTCTAGGTTATCCGAATCGAATTTCATTGCATCCTTGTATCGCTTTCGAATCAAACCGGCATTCACATCCTCGTTCATATTCTCACTCAGTTCCATGAAGGCGGCCTCGGCCCAACCATAGTGACCTGCAAAATTTTCGGGCTCGGATTCGATAAGGGTCTCAAAAACATCCATCGCCGCTAGGAAGTCCCCAGCGGACATGGCTTGCGCGGCTTGTAGCATAATTTCGTCTGACATCGACCCCTGCGGGGTCGAAACCCCCTATGAACAAAGCGGCGTGAAAAGGTCACTCAAAAATCCACTAACTCGTCCATTTCGGGTAAGTCATCTGCTGAGTCATCCTCTTGGCCCTTTGAGAGTAATTCAACCATCTGCTTCTGAACCACAAGTTGTTCCTCTGCCTTCGTGACAGCGGAGTTGGCATCCATCATTTTCAACATCAAATCATAGGTTTCTTGCCAGTGTCGAATCCCATAGAACGAGATATCGGGTGTGAATCGCTCGACCTTCACTGTACGCTGATAGGTGGCAATGAAGAAGATGCGGCCAATCCACTTCAGAATCCCACCTGCACTGGTGGTTGTTTCAGGGGACGGCGTGATTACAATAGCCCCACCAAGGGTCTCAGTGGCGATATGTGACTGATCCCCAATGTTGCAGTATACAGTTGCATATCCAAATAAGGCACCAATCGGTGAGCGCCTCTTCATCACAGCTCGAATGTTCTCATGGAGGAAGGTCAAACCATCACGTTCGTAGACAAATGATTGATGATGGATGATTCGATCGGTGGTGACCGCATAGAGGAAGCTCTTCTGATACCAGAATGTAATGCCCCAGATGATGAGTGTCCATAATATTCCGAATAGTGTGAAATTCCACTCGATTGGCATTTCAAATGTCGAATCAGAGAACAGCCGGATGACACCATCAATTTGCAGGAGGAAAGGCGTCAATGATGATAGAAGGAGGACTGTGGTCATCCATTTTCCACTGGCTGGGTGGTTGACCATTCGGTTAATCCATGTGAAGAACAGCATGACCAGGGCAAAGC
>JAPKEY010000019.1 GCA_028821815.1 Candidatus Poseidoniales archaeon
TGACAAACAAGGTCATTGCCGACGACGAATTAACGCAGTCGGAAGGTGCGTGAGATGGACACTCAGATGTTCATTGATGAAGGGGTCGCCATTCTCAAAGAGAAAATCGATGATATTGCAATCATCGCCTGTAGTGGCGGAATCGATTCGACTGTTGCCGCAGTGATGGCAAATGGTGCGGTCGGTGACATGCTACACTGTGTTTATGTCGATACGGGATTCATGCGAAAAGGTGAAACTGAAGAAGTTCGCGAAATGCTCAATGATTTGGGACTCAATCTGAAGATTGTAGATGCAAGTGAACGCTTCTTCAAGCACCTCGAGGGTGTGACTGAGCCCGAAGAAAAGCGCAAAGTGATCGGTGAACAATTCATACGTGTCTTTGAGGAAGAACAGGCTTCTTGTGGCGCTAAGTACCTCGTTCAGGGCACAATCGCACCGGATTGGATTGAATCCGGTGGCGGTGAGCGTGATGTCATCAAGAGCCATCACAATGTGGGTGGCTTACCCGATGATGTGGATTTGACAATCGTCGAGCCACTACGAAATTTTTACAAAGACGAAATTCGCAACATGGCTGCATTGCTGGAAATTCCAAGTAGCAATCGCCAACCGTTCCCTGGGCCAGGACTTGCAGTCCGTGTTTTGGGTGACCTCACACGGAAAAGAACTGAGGCTTGTAGAGAAGCATGCGCCATTGTCGAAGAAGAATTCGAAATGGGTGCTGAGGCAGGAGAAATGGAAATCCCTTGGCAGTATTTTGCAGCATTGCTCCCGGTTAGAAGTGTTGGTGTCCATGGTGATGCGCGAGTCTATGGCGAGACGATTGTGGTGAGGGCAGTACGCAGTATTGACGGGATGTCAGCACGCTACTCTGAAATTCCACACAGTATTCTGCAAAAGATTAGCACCCGTATTACTAACACGCTGAAGGGAGATGTCAACCGAGTTGTCTACGACATTACTCACAAGCCACCGGGCACCATCGAATGGGAGTAATCACTCCTCTTCTTGATCCCAACAAAAACGCATGTTAGCAGGCCATTCTGCGATGACAGGGGACACTGGTGGGGAGCCGATTCTCTCCCGAATTGCCACAACATTAGGGACGTCTGCGAAAGTGCGACCCAAGCGAGAAAATGGTCTGTTCGGCCCCACTGATGGGCCCACAAATGGATCGATGATCGCGCCACTAGGATGTACTAAATGAATCGCAATGAAATCTTGATTGCCTTCTCGAACACCAAAGAGAATCACTTCCATGCGCGTGTCCCCCATCTCACCTGAACTAATTTGACGTCGAGCAAGAGGACGGCGCGCCCAGCGCTTAGATTCAGAAACCCATTCAGAATCGAGGCTAGAGAGACCGATATTGACGTGTGCAATGGGTAGAAGCCATCGTCCAGGTGGCCACGCTAGTAGAGTTGCAATACGCACCACATGAGACAGCCACAATGGAATCGAGATGACCATGGCCAATATTGCAAGAGGCCCAACTGGCTGATTGTATATGATCCATGCCAATACCCCGAGCAGAACCGTTTCGATACGGATGAGGTTCCACATCAGCATCTTGGCTGGTGAACCTTCGGTTTGATTCAAAGAAATAATCGAAGCTGCTAACCAAAGCAATACGAAAGAGCCAACGAAAAGACTGATTCCCAAGCGTAAATCCATTCCAATCCCATGGCCAAGCGCGTGGAGCATCATCGGAATCAATCCTGCTGAAAGAAAGAATACCGACCAAGCCGCAGGGAAAAGGAATCCAACAAGACCCGGCTTCAATCGCTGTCTTCGCCAACTATTCCATGCATCAGGGGAGGCAACTTCGTGTGGAAGGCGGACGGGTAAAGGTCCGGAACCAAACCACCTTGCTTCTCCGAGAAGAAAGGATTGGTCAGCACTCGCCATACCGGTGCGGTATAATCCATCCCGCATCAATTCGACGCCGTGCACTGCCCGAAGCGTCAAAACACCGCAGTGTACACGCAGTGCCGGTGCGACCATGCTGAAGCGGGTAATCCCTCTCTTTGTGTTGAGCGTACTCCTACTCAGTTACATCCCCAGCGCTGCTGCATGTGAAACTGAAGTTGGAAGGGTTCCTTCACCCACGGGTATTTCTCCAAACAAGGATGATTCAATTCGAGAGACTGTGAGAATTTCTAAAATTGGGCAAGAAACTGCCCGCTTCATGTTATGGGAGGTGTTGATGGGTGCAAATTACACCGAGGAATACATTGCAGGGGAAATCGATCAAGCAATGATAACTGCAGGTTCAAATCCAAATTGGAATTCCTTCGATACGATTGTAGCGAGTGGTGTAAATGGGGCAATTCCACATGGTGACCCTGATAATAATGGAGCGGGACCAAAGCAAGTGATGCTAGGTGATGTTGTGGTTGTTGATTTGGGTGCTCGCGTGAATGATTGGGTCAGCGACATCACACGAACATACATTGTAGGAGCAACAGACAATTTTACGATTATTGATTCGTATATGGCAGTCTATGATGCACAAAACCTGACATTCCCCGTCATTGAAGCGGGTACACCAGCATGGGTACCGGATGATATTGCGCGCACCCACATTACTGAGCGGGGTTACGGAGATTTGTTCATCCATTCTCTTGGGCATGGATTTGGAGTCTGTGTTCATGAACCACCGCTGCTCTCCAGTGGTACAGATGACCCACTTTTTGGACTAACATACAACCAACAGCCACTGATGGTGTGGGATGCTGTAACGGTAGAACCAGGAATCTATCATGACGGTTGGTTTGGAATCCGAATCGAGGATGACTTCCTCGTCAATGCCGAGGGTCATGAATTCCTTTCTGAAGACATTCCAAGAGATTTAGATTGGTTCATGATTCTACCTGGCGATTATGAAAACGCATCAATGGCACCCGACACAGAAGAAGGTGGGGTACGTAGTGTGCCTGCAGTAGGCATCATTGAGTCGCTGCTGCTATGTTCGGTTGTTGCCGTGTTTACTCGCCGTCGCATGGATGGCGAAGAATGAGGTTGCGAGCGGCCCAAACTTCGTCAACACGCTTCACTGGTGTGTCATGCGGGGCTGTCTTGACAAGTTCAGGGTCCTCGGTGAGGATGTGGAGGAAATCATCTGCAAACTGATCAATGGCATCCTTGCTCTCCGTTTCAGTCGGCTCAAACATCAAACACTCGGGGACAATCATAGGGAAATATAGTGTCGGTGCCATGTATCCATAATCCAACAGACGTTTTGCCATGTCCTTGCCAGTTACCCCAGTTACATCCTTCACGGGAGTCATGCTGAGGGTAAACTCGTGTTTGACAACGTCTGCGGGAGCACCATCAATTGGCATCGCATGGATTTGATTGAGAACCTCTTGCGAGGGATTCATGATCCGATGACGAAGATAGTTGGCATTGAGAACAGCGTGTTCACTCATCTTCTCAAGATCGCAGCCGTATCGGCGATAAAATGCCCATGCGCGTACGGTCGCCCCTGAATTTCCATGCCATTGCTGAACCTTACCGATTGACTTTGGTGGGCTATACCAATCAAACCAGATTTCCCCCTCTTCATCTTCATCGGCAACCACCAAGGGAGCTGGAAGATAATCAGAGAGATGTTCCTTGACTCCAATCGGTCCTGCACCGGGCCCGCCACCACCATGGGGCTGACTGAAGGTCTTGTGGAGGTTGTAGTGAACCGCATCAAAGCCCATCAGGCCCGGGTTAGTCTTACCGAGAATCGCATTAAAATTGGCACCGTCATAGTACATCTGGCCACCTGCTGCATGGACGATTTCGGAGGCTTCTGCAATCTCCGGCTCGAATATACCTAACGTACTGGGGTTTGTGACCATCATCGCAGCGGTATCATCTCCGACTACGGCGCGTAGCGCATCTAAATCCAATCGACCATTCTCAAGAGAGGGGATTTCGATGATATCATAACCACACATTGCCGCACTCGCTGGATTCGTTCCATGTGCACTATCTGGAACGATGACCTTGTCTCGATTTGATTGTCCTATCTCACGGTGATATTCCTGAATACAGCGCATCGCAGTAAATTCACCTTGGGCTCCTGCAACCGGTTGCAGTGTCACAGTGTCCATGCCCGCACAGTGAGCAAGCATCTCTTGCATTTCGTGGAAAATCGCCATCAGTCCTTGCAAATGCGATGCAGGTGCCAACGCATGCAAATCATTCATTCCTGGCATCTGAACAATACGCTCGTTGACACGGGGATTGTGTTTCATCGTACAGGAGCCGAGTGGATAGAACCCCGAATCAATTCCGTGACTTCGTGTTGAAAGCCACGTATAGTGGCGTACGATTTCTGGCTCGGAAGCACGTGGCCAACGTGGCAACTTGCTACGTTGTAAATCGACTGGAATGGTGAATGCCTCCGAGATGGGTTTGGGCTGTGCATAGCCGGCACCCTGGGCGCCATTAAAAGCAAACAAATCACTCATTCATACCCCTCCAACCAATCCTGAATTCCTTCAGCGAGTTCTTCGATATCCTCAGCGTCAATTTGATCGGTCGCACAGACCAAAAGTTCGTTTTTGCGTTCAGGCCACCATTGTGAAAGATCAAGCCCACCTGTAATGTCGCATTCTTCATCGAGGAATGAGAGTAAATCAGCAGAGGGGCGCGGAAGACGGATGGCGAACTCATTGAAATGTGTCCCATTGGGATGTACAGATTCGACACCATCAAGGGCTAGCACAGCGACCTTTGTGGCCGCACAGGCTCCCGCATTACGTCGAGCGAGTGTCTCCAATCCTTCAGGCCCTAACAATGCCATGTGCATCGCACCCATCAAAGCGATGAGGGTTTCATTAGAACAGATGTTTGAGGTGGCACGATGGCGCCGAATATGCTGCTCGCGAGTGCTGAGGGTGAGTGTGAATGCACGTTCACCTTCTGAATCCCTTGACAAACCCACGATACGCCCGGGCATCTGTCGAATATAGGGCTGAGAGCAAGCAAAGAGTCCGTAAATGGGGCCCCCGGCTGTAGGACCAATTCCGAATGGTTGACCCTCGCCGACGACGATATCAGCACCATAATCACCCGGTGGTGCAACCAAACCGAGTGATACAGGTTGTACACCGACTACAAGAGCTGTATTTTCACCAATAATCGACTTCAGTTGGCACAGTCCCGAATCGAGAAGCCCCAATGCATTAGGTTGCTCAACGTACACTGCACAAGCACCTTCCGCGGCGGCTGTTGCAGTCAAATCAAGCATTCCATCTGCATCATGCGGGAGTGTTTTGATGACAATTTCCGCACCTTGCGTGTAGTTGTGAATGACCGACATACGATGTGGCGGAACCAATTCGGAGACATAGATTGTCAATTTCTGTGCTGCTTTTCGATCGTGGACACGGACTGCACAGGTCAAAGCTTCAGCCGCTGCTGTGCTTGCATCATACATCGAAACGTTGGACACAGGTAGCCCAACCAATTCAGAAACCATGGTCTGAAATTCCCACATTGCCTGAAGCATGCCTTGGCTGACTTCAGGTTGATAGGGTGTGTACGCTGTCAAAAATTCACCACGGGTAGCCAACATCGGCACCATTGTAGGCACATAATTGCTGTAGAGGCCTGCACCGAGGAAAGATGGACGACTATCGACAGAGATGTTCATGTCCAATAGCATTCGAGCCTCACGTAGAATTTCTTCCTCGGTTTGTGGAGGTGGTAAATCGAGTGGTTCAACCCTCCGAACGTGTTCTGGAATATCAGTGAACAAATCATCGATAGAGGTCATTCCCATGACCGCGAGCATCTCATCCTCACGTCCAAGATTCGGGAGTTGGTCGACCAAGGGTTCACCTCCGAGCGCCCCGTAGGGGCGCCTTTCCACTCCCGCCTGTCATCTATCGGCTTTTCAAGGTTCGCGGGAGGGGCGATGGGTTTGCAAAGGGAAATTAGCCGTCAACATCATACCCTATGGGTGAAGAGGAAAAATCGGGCGTACATATGAAAGTGGCAATCAGCGGGTATGATGATTTTGTCCAACCATATCTGGAAGCTGCCCTTGGTGATAGTCTAGTCCAGATACCATCTGAAGTATTACAAGATAAATTACACCTTGATGTGCTTCTCACATCCTGTGATGCCGTGGTACTGATGAATGCACATCCGCCACAAACAGGTGGAGGGCGTGACGATCGTACCTCACTCTTGACGATGAGGGAAGCAGCAAGACCAATTCTAGAGGCGGCCGAGCGCCATGGTAGTCTCCACTTAATCCTCATCGGAACCCTGCGCGTTCATCCACAACCAACGCCCGAAGATCCACTCTACTCCAGTCAAGTTTCTCTGGTTCCAAGAGACATCGCGGCAGAAGGACAACTTTGGGTGGAAGAGCGAGCGATGGAACATGCAACAGAAAATGCCCCAGTCAGCGTCCTGAGGTGCTCCAATGTGCAGGGTGTTCGGCTAAATTCTAGTGAAGGAAATGGGATCCTCCACAAATTTGCCCAAGACTCGATTTTTGGCTGGGTCAGTGTCCCAGGTGATGGTACACAAACGAAAGATTTCGTGCACATTTCAGATGTGATTGAAATTGTGATGCATGTCATGCAAAATCCACCTCCAACTCGTGAAACACTTTGTATTGGAACCGGCGAGGGTTCTCTCATGAGTGATGTCGCCGCGATTTACCACGAACGTACAGGAAGTGACCCCCAATATGGGAACGATGACTCACATGAAGTGTGGGGGGTTGTCGACGCATGGGAAATCGAGCAACGCTGTGGCTTCCGCCCAACTGTAACACCCGCAGAAATGATTGCTGAGGCGCTTGAAAACGCCGGTGTCTAATCAATTGGTGCGAATAAACGATGAATCCGCTTGCATCTGCCAGTTGGACCCGTCGGGTGCATTGTAAATGGTCTCGCCCATCGCACCTGTCGAGTAACTTCCTCCTCCGGGTAAATGTGTGTAATCTGGAATGACCTGGGGTGCTGCTGCAACCGCTGGAGCAGTTGCGTATCCCATTTGACCGGTGGGCTGATCCATGAACATGGGTTGCTCTACACCGGTTGGTTGATCTCCACGACGCAACACCATCAGTGTCGCCATAACTGTGATTCCAATAAACAGCAATGAGCCGATGATGATCCAAATCAAGTTCTTCTGCAGAACGGCGCTAGTGTCGCCTAAATTCACACGCTCATCAAGGGAACAACCAGCATATTCACCGTCTGTTTGGACTTCTTCTCCGGAAGGAGTTTCAGGACACTGGTCAACATCTGATTTGACACTGTCACCATCTTCGTCCCGCTGACTGGCCGAACAGCCAACCAATTCAGGGCCTGCATCCAAGACCGATTCACCGGTTGGAGTGTCTTCACACATATCCAGGTACAGACGTACACCATCACCATCTGCATCAGCATCACCATACCAGCAACCGAAAGCATCGACTTCACCCCATCCAGAGTTGTTGGTTCGAGTCGCTGCATCGGAAGTTGAAACACACTGATCTGGACCAAACGGTGAGACCAAGTCTCCCGCAACTCCATCCATATCTATATCGTATTCTGAGACGTGACATCCATCGACTGAAGTTTGTGTCTTGTATTCAGTAGGTGTGTTCGGACAATCATCGATGTAGAGTAATTTACCGTCATCATCCGCATCGGACTCACCCGGCCAGCAACCAATTTGATCGACTTCAAATCCATGTGTGTCATTGAAAGTTTCACGGATTAAAGCGCTCGGTGTACTCTGACAATTATCGAGGTGATCCCAAACGCCATCAGCATCGGTATCCTGCTGTGTGAGCCAGCTGCATCCTGTAACATCAATACCCTCACCAAGTGGTGTGTTGGGACATTGATCTATCGAATCAGGTACTGAATCTTGGTCATCGTCATCATCCTCAGTCGCATCTCTGCAACCATCGCGATCCCAGTCATTCTCAGGAGTGGACATCCATCCGGTCTCACCGTTTGGACAATTGTCATCGGCATCTTGGAAGCCATCTCCATCATCATCGGTGTCCTCGTCAATATCACGGCAACCATCGCCATCCATGTCCGAGATTGAATCAGATATCCATCCAATCATACCACGTGGGCACGCATCGTTAGAATCAGGAATGGTGTCACCATCGTCGTCATCGTCCTCATCGAGATCTCTACAACCATCACCATCTAGGTCGGTTGAAGGAACGCTCTGCCAATTGAGGGCCCAACCATTTGGTCCAGGTGAACAGTTGTCGATGTTATCAGCGACTTCGTCACCATCGTCATCGTTGTCTTCTGTGGCATCACGGCAACCATCACCATCACGATCGTTATTCTCATCAGATATCCATCCAAGGTCACCGGTGGGACAGAAATCGTGGATTGAATCCATGGCATCACGGTCATTGACGCCATCGTTGTCATCATCATCATCTTCTCCACCATCCTTGCAACCATCTCCATCATGGTCTGAAGTGGAATCTGAGGTCCAATTGTGCCAACCACGCAGACAATCATCGTCGATATCATTTACAGCATCATTGTCGTCATCAGGATCTTCCTCTGAATCATGACAGCCATCACTGTCGTAATCATTGGCTGAATTACTGGACCACTGTTGTTTGTACATGGTTCCAGTACAAGGATCAGCCACGTCAGCAATACCATCGCCATCATCATCATCATCTTCAGTAGCATCCAAACAACCATCTTGATCCATATCGATGCTAATATCGGTACTATCCCATAGGGCTTCAGGACCGTTACAATTATCGATATCGTTGTTCTTATTGTCACCATCCATATCATTGTCACAAACATCGCCAAAGTTGTCGTTATCAATGTTAGATTGATCTACGTTTGGAATTCCAGGGCAGTTGTCATCAGCATTACCCACACCATCTCCATCACTATCTGCTTGAATTGTCCAAAGATGAATGCCTGTATTGAATGCGTACCCGTAGACATTTGGATCAGAGAAGGCATTGCCCATGGTACTCTCAGAACCGGTGCCAAGCGTGATTGAACAGGATTGACCATCTGTGACTCCGCCTCCGCAATGTGATCCCATGCTTACGATGGATCCAGTTGGCATGACGGCGATGCTGTATCCTTCATCGTTGAATGTACCATCCGCTGCTTCTGCCCAAAGCCAGTTTCCTGTGGTATCGATTCCTGCGATAACCATCCCCATGTATGTACTGGAGAGGGTTGTGCTACCAAAAGATGCACTACCTGTTTGGTCGATGTAGCCATCACTGGTGACAGATGCAAAAGTACCTGCAATCGCCAAACCACCTTGGCCGGTCATATCGATTGACCTTGCGGTTTGATAGGCGCCACTAGTTGATCCCGTGGCCCACGACCACTGGTTGTTGGCACCCAGTTCAGCGACGAAAATAATGCGATCATTTGCACCACTCCCACCGACTTGTTGAGTTCCGAACTGTGCATTACCGATGGTATGCCCAGTTGTGTAAATCGTCCCGGAGTCTGCAACCATGTCCATGATTTGTACCACACCGCCGGTCGCTCCGACTGAAGCAACATCGACGTGTGTCCCTGCATTACCTCCACCAGATGTCAGTTTAACGACATACGATGCCAATTGACCGGCAGCTTGAGTCTGTTGGTTCCCGAATGTTGCAGTACCTGCAAACCAGCCACACCCATACACATTGGTGCCATCAGCTGCAATGCATGCTCCGTAATCTTCCTCTGGCCCACCTGCTGTGTAAACCCAATCCCAACGATTACTGCATGATGAGGATGGACCGGTACACATCTCGGCAATCCAAATGTCCATCTTGCCACTGGTAGTTTGTGCATTCGAATTGAAATTCGCTGTACCATTGAATGAACCTGTGGCGAATACATCACCATTGGAATCCACTGTGATGTCCTCACAGGAATCATCCTCGGTGGTTCCACCGGCAACAGCTGTCCACTGGAATTGTCCGTTACCATTGAGTTTACTCACAAAGATATCCGTGGTATCTTGCGTTGAACGATATTGATCAGAACCAAATGTGACATTCCCATTGAACCAACCACACGCGTAGATGTCGGATCCATAAGTGGTAATTCCACTGACCATAGCATATCCACCACCGCCATATTCACCGGTTTCAGTCAACCACTGCCATGTCCCTGTTGAACCATCGGCCTTTGCAATGTAAGCGATTTGTCCGGGCGAACCTGATACAAAAATATCAGATGAAGAACCATGAGTCCCGAATGCGGCATCGCCCATCACCATGCCACCAACCACGACATCGCCTGTAGAGTCGACTGTCATGGTACTCGGCCAAATTATGGCACCTGTGCCACCGGTGGCCATTCCAGCACTTTGTGTCCATTCATTCTGTGCAGCATAGGAGATTTCTACATCCTCAGCAAGTTCAGATGGTGCAGGATTGGTAATATCAATTCCCGCCATAGGTTGGAGTAACAATGCGAAAATGACTGCAAAAAGCAGGCTGTTTGCGAGGTACTTCGATAGGTTGGTCATAGCACGCCCTATTGGGCGTGATACTTAATGCTCGCCTGTCGAGGTTTGTTCACTGTTCACCAGTATGTTCCATCCAATCATCCATTTCGGGTGTTCGGAACCACCATTTCCCATCATCGAGCCACCATTCACAACCGTTCTCATCGACCTTGTAATTTGGATCATTTTCGTAATTTACATCAACAGTTTCAGCCAACGCTTGTTCGGCCACTTCGGTGGCAGGAGCGGGCATATCTCCGCGCTTGGCAGCGCGACGCGCCCCAAGTTCAGCATCTTGCTTTCGCTTGATGACTGTAATGGCAACGATAGCACCGCCGGCAATCAGAATGACAATAGCAGCAATGATCGCCACCAATGTGCCTGTTGACACCCCACCATCGTCTGTGCTGGGATTGAGCTGTTGTCGTGAACAGCCGCCTTCAATGAGGACGGCCCCCGAGGGAGTGTAAGGACAAGCATCATCGCCATTGGCCACACCATCACCATCCTCATCCTGTTGTTCAAAGTTGCAACCATCGAAAATCAATTCCTCTGCATTGCTGTCTTGACATAGGTCAAGCCAATTGTCGTAACCATCCTCGTCATCATCATTGTCACCCGCCCAACATCCAAACTGGCTGTCAAAGGCATATCCTGGATTCGCATCACGGATGCTTTGGTTTGAGGTATCTGAACAACCATCGTTGACATCGACGACACCGTCACCATCAGAATCCTGCTGGGTCAGATAACCACAACCGTAGAAATCAACTGATTCCCCTACAGGTGTACCGAGGCACTGATCAATATCGTCAACGACACCATCACCATCGATGTCATCAGTGCATCCATCGAAATTCAAATCAAAACCGTCCGTAGCTGGCACCTCTGGACACAGGTCCAAATTGTTCTGGATACCGTCATCGTCGTTGTCCCCTTGTTCGGCAGAGCAACCACCATCGTAAACGGTGACACCAGGTGGAGTCCCTGGACATTCATCAGATCCATCATTGAACCCATCATTGTCATCATCAGGATCTTCTTCTGCATCGTGACAGCCATCGCCATCTGCATCTTCAGCCAGGTTGGATTCCCAACCGGTTTTACCGCTAGGGCAACTATCTCCGACGTCAGGAACTTTATCACCATCATCATCGGTATCTTCTCCGGAATCTCGGCAACCATCACCATCGACATCAGTACTTGGCATTGAGGTCCACCCGACATCACCAACAGGACATGCATCATCCTCGTCGAGCAAGCTATCGCCATCATCGTCGTCATCCTCATCGTAATCCCGACAACCATCTCCATCTCGATCAGTTTCGGTTTGTGAATTCCAATTCAAAGCACCTGTCAAGCAATCGTCAACAAAATCGAGGACACCGTCATCGTCGTCATCGATATCTTCACTTGCATCTATGCAACCATCACCATCTTGATCGTTGGTTGAATCTGAAATCCAATCAATGACCCCAAGTGGGCACTGATCGAGAATATCGTCATTGGAATCGAGATCATTGATGCCGTCATTGTCATCGTCGATATCATCGTCAATATTGTCGCAACCATCGCCATCATGATCGTTCTCAATACTCGAAGTCCAGCTCCGATTGTATGGATAACGTGGGCATAAATCAAAGTCATCCAGAATCGCATCACTATCATCATCCGTGTCTTCGTCGGCATCGTGGCAACCATCGCCATCGTAATCATTGGCCAGCCCACTGGTCCAGTTGTGGCGTGTTGAATAATCAGTGCAAGCATCCGCGGTGTCTAGAATACCATCTCCATCATCGTCAGCATCCTCATCCGAATCTCGGCAACCATCACCATCTCGATCCAAGGTCCAAATAGATTGATTCCAATTGACAGATGGTCCAATGCAATCATCCCAATAATCGTCTAGGGTATCTGAATCTGCATCACTATCGCATAGATCCCCGAGGTTGTCACCATCCATATCCGCCTGTGCAGTATTGTTGACTGTGGGGCAGTTATCATCGACATCCGCGACGCCATCATAATCAGTATCCACCTGGAAGGCCCAAATGAATCCGGCACCTTCAACATAAGAAACGGTACTCTTGTTGATATTTCCAAATGCAGTTCCACACCCGAAATCAAGATTGATACAGTGCCGTCCTACAGTCACTATTCGGCCAAGTTCTTGCCAGGCCAGTGCATAAGCGATGTCATCCATCTCCCCACCAAGGTGATCAGCCCAAATCCAATTCCCAAATTGATCTAATCCTGCAACGAAGCCTTCAGCACCTGGGGCACGGGAAAGTAGGAATGGACCAAATGTTGCATTTGTCCAAAACTCATTGCCATCGGCAAAATATCCCGAAACCGCAATGGTTCCGAGTGGTCCAACTGCGAGATCGTATACGACTTGTTCGGATGATTGTTGTCCGCTTGTTCGGGTGACCCAAACCCAACTCCCATCAGTTCCAATCGAAGCGACAAAACCATTGGTTGCGCTCGTATTGGCAATGCTGTACATACTGACTGTATTTCCATTACGGAAGTCTGCACTGCCATCAAACCAACCGCCCACATAGATGTCACCATTGCCAAATGTAACTGCTGAAGCATATACGGATTGACCGTTGGCACCGCCTGCGATATCCCTAGACCATTGGAAAGTGCCTGCAGGATTAATCTTGGTCACGAATCCATTGTATGGTCGACCCGCAGTCACGATGTGATCGCTGGGCCAATCCACAACATTGTCACGATAATATCCAACAACGTAGGCATTCTCAATTGAATCGATGGTGATGGCGGTGAGGTTGTCGTTGTAGGAACCACCCCAAGCTTGTACCCAAGCAAAGCCACCCATGGCATCAACCTTCAGAACAAGCATGTCTGAGGCGCCTTCGGATTGATATTGGCTACCTCCAATTTGAGCGGTATCGCGGAAGGAACCAACAACATAGACTGAACCTTCACCGGTTGCTGCACACCCATTAGCGTAGTCATTACTCGGTCCACCCCATGTTGTCACAAGATCCCAAGTGTCCTCAGTGACATTGTAGAGGGCCACAAAAGCATCTGTGTAAAGTCCACCAGTTGCCACGGAATTTTCACCAAATGTGATGGTGTCAGAAAACCAACCACAGACCCAAACGCCTGCTGGACCCACAGTGGCTTCTTCGGCGTGGGCTGAGCCATACGAATCGTTGGGCTTCCCTGTATGCTTGAACCATATCCAGCCACCCCACTGATCCAGATGAGCAACAAAGGCTGTACGTTCATCACGAACTGTCGGAGATGGACCACCGTCGAAGAGAACTGCACCTCGATATGATCCAGAAATGATGACGGCGTTGCTAGTCGTATTGACGACGTCACTAATCCAAACACTGTTGAAATCCCCTGGTCCATTGCTGACAGTTGGGTCCCCTGTGCCCTGTTTGACCCATGTCGTTACACCCCTCGCCCCGGTACTGAGAATAGCATCGGCTTGCGCCTCATTCAAAATAGGGAAGGTCTGAGAAAGTTCAGATTCAGGGGTACCTTCAACAGCATCAATCGAACCAACCCAAGGGGCGAGAATCAGTAGTAAAAGAAGCGAAATGACGAGTGGGCCGCGCGCTTGCATGCGAACGCCCTTTGGGCGTTCCCATTTCAACGTTCAGTC
>JAPKEY010000186.1 GCA_028821815.1 Candidatus Poseidoniales archaeon
GCATGATACGGGCTTAGTTGCGTACTTCTTAACCTCACCGCACAGAGTCTAGAGGGAAAAAATTGAGGGTTGATGGCTTGTAGGATGTTCATGCAAGCACCGCGCGGCCGTGTCGTTTGCTTCGGTGAAGCGATGTTGCGGAACTCGAAAGGAATCATCACACCAGGTGGTGCTGAATACAATGTTGCCTGTGCACTGGCACGATTAGGGATGGGAGTATCATGGATTAGCGCACTCCCTGAAAGTACCACGATGATTGAAACCACTGCAACAGATTCAGGGGTGCATCTAGATGTACGTCGTTCCGAATTACCAGTTGGAACATATGCTGTGGACCAAGAGGCTAGAACCGTTGATTATGATCGTTCAAATTCAGCCTTTGCCCATCTCAACTCACAGGATTTTGATTGGAGAGAAATTCTCACAGGCGCGCGTTGGTTGGTGACGAGTGGTATTACTCCGCTACTCGGTGATGGACCTCGATCTGCTTGGGGTGGAGCCTTGACCTTCGCCGAATTAGATGGCACTTTGATTGCCTTGGATTTGAATCATCGACCAGCCTTAGGAACGATTGAGGAATTATGGGGTATTATTCGCCCTCGAATGCGAATGTTCCACGTGCTGGTTCTATCACCTGATAGTCTAGCGAAAATTGCAGAAATTGAAGGGATGCCACGTCCGGACAACTACGAAGAAAACATCAAATCGTTGTCTGAATTACGGCGCAGATTTCTGATACCCCACCTTTGTTGTACCTTCAAACGACCTGAAACCGATGGTCGACAAAAGCGTTGGTCGGTGGTTGCCCATGCCTTTGGAATGGATTCAACCGTAGATGATGCAGTCATTCATTCTCCAGTGGAGAATTTGGGGGGAGGCGATGCATGGCTTGCGGGTTTTATCGATGCATTGAGCGAGCATGGTCATGGTCCTGTATCTCCACTCATCGGTGCGCTGCGTGGAGATTTATTGGCAGCACTTTGTCAGAATACAGCCGGTGATGTCTCGATGGTTACGCGCGAAGAACTCGATGGTTTTGAAGCACAACGTGAGTTTTCATCCGGCGATCACCGAACACTGAATATCTGAGGTGAGTTCATGGATGAGATGAGAATCAAAACGATCTTGACCCATCTGAAAGATGCTAGAGTCATTGCGATACTCCGAGGGCAAAATTTCGAACGCATGATTCAGAGGGGGCTTACACTAGCCGATATGGGTTGTACTGCAATCGAAGTTACACTTGACAGTCCGCATGCGTTGGCGATTGTTTCTGAATTGCGCCAAAAATTACCTTCTTCAGTACTTGTTGGTGTAGGCACTTTACTCGATACTGAACAAATCGAATCCTGTGTGAAGGTCGGTGCAGAATATGCGCTATCACCCACCAATCCCGAAGGAATGATTCAGCACTGCCATGCGGCAAACATGCTTGCCGTACCAGGCGTTGCCAATTCTGAGGAGTTGGAGGAGGCAATCGCAGACGGGGCACGCATCATCAAATTGTTCCCAGCCACTGAATGGTCATCCAATCAACTCACTTCGGCATCCGTGCCTTGGATGCCAGTGGGTGGTGTTGATGCG
This sequence comes from Candidatus Poseidoniales archaeon, assembly GCA_028821815.1. Lineage (GTDB taxonomy): Archaea > Thermoplasmatota > Poseidoniia > Poseidoniales > Thalassarchaeaceae > MGIIb-P. The sequence continues at coordinate 1,585 of JAPKEY010000186.1, forward strand.
CAGAGTGTATGGCAGTGGCTCGATGCAGGTGCATGGTGTGTCGGCATGGGTGCAAATCTGTGCGGTTCAGATTTGAATAACGAGGATGAAGATAGTACTACTTGGGCTGAATCTGAAGAACAAGTGGCACGGGGCATATTCATGGAACTCCAACGCTGGCGCAATGATGCGTGACCACGATTCGTTCTGCTGTATGCGTGCGGTGCCCACCGCGTTGGCTCTTGCTAAGAGTTGAAACCGATGATGGTGAAATCGGTTGGGGTGAGGCGATTGGAGACCTACATAATGAGGTTCAAAACGCGTTGACTGCAATCGGTGAACGAGTCGAAGGCAGTCACATTCACGATATCACTCGAATAATCGAAAATCAACGTAAAACACGATTCTGGAGAGATGGTCCGGTATTGGATACTGCACTTTCTGCTCTGGAAATGGCGTTATGGGATCTCAAAGGCAAGCAATTCGGTGCACCTGTGCACGATTTGCTTGGAGGACGCGTACGCGAGCGCGTACGTGTGTACCGCAACCTATGGGGGCGCACACCTGAGGAATTCGCAGAATCCGCCAGAGAAGCAACATCTCAATCGATGACCGCAGTCAAAGTCAGCCCAGCCGGCCCCACACCCGATGTGGTGTCAAGAGCGGCCCTCAACGGCATGGTCGATGTGGTACGCGCTGTGCGAGATGCGGTAGGACCGAATATCGATTTGGCCGTAGACCTACATGGTCGATTGACACCTGCGGCATCTCGTCGAGCTGTTCACGCATTGTCAGCATTGGATCCATTCTTCATTGAGGAGCCGTGTTTGCCAGATGGCAGCCCATCACACATCGCTGACCTGCGTGCCCTGCGCACAGCACAACCGGTCGCTATCGCAACGGGGGAGAGATTGCGCAGCGCCCACGCCTTTGCTCAGCATCTTCTCCCTTCGCCGGTTGTCGATATCATTCAACCAGACATCAGTATGGTGGGTGGTATTCGTGCGACGGTGGAAATTGGTGCGATGGCTGCTGCTGCACAGGTTTCGATGGCCCCACACTGCCCTTACGGACCGATACAATTCGCGGCCTCCATGCAGGTGGCCGCTGCAAGCCCAGCTCATTTGATACAGGAATTCCAATCGCTAGGAGGAGCTGGTTCGGGTGGAGGTACGCCAGGTGGTGGCCAAAATTGGGCGTTCGACCTGATTGCACAACCATTCACCATTGAAGCAGGTCATATTGCAGTTCCAACCGCACCGGGGCTGGGCATTGAAGTTCTGGAAGAGCGAATTGAAGAACACATGGACATGTGGAATCCACACCCACCAACTGCTTGGACGCACGAGGATGGTAGTCACGCTGAGTGGTAATCAACTCAGCATTGTTTCTGGGTCGCGTCCACCGATCCATGCG
>JAPKEY010000187.1 GCA_028821815.1 Candidatus Poseidoniales archaeon
CCCAACCATCAGGTAAGCCATCATTGTCGCTATCCCAATCTTGAGGTTGTGTATTGAGCAAGAATTCAAGGCCCATCGTCAGACCATCACCATCTTGATCATTTGTCGCTGCAGCTTCCCATGCCGAATATTGGATGGCAGCAAGGCTGGAGAAAATCATCAGCAGGGTCAGGCTGAGGGCGCGAAATCGTTGCGTTCGCAGAGGGAATCCTGAGGCGTTCGAGGTGGGAGATATGTTCGTAGACATGGCTGTACCCAGTCATCTCCGTGCCCATCAGGGTATTAAGGCAAATGGAGCGACGTTCGGACAGAATGCGACCCTCCTATGGAGGGTCACGCTACCAATACACCTCAATCGAAGTCAACGAGTTCAATATCTTCGTCGCTATATGAATCGTCATCTTCAGCATTGACAATATCTGGCAACTCCATTTCAGAGTCGTCTTCGACATCATCATCATCAACCCAGACATCGATGTACTCAATGCGATTTTTGCGCCCAGTGACAGCAGCGACTAGAAGAATAACCACACCCAATCCAATAGCGATTGTCGATACTCGAGGGTGCTGTAATTCTTTCCAAATGACACCAAATACACCATTGATTGAGACTCGGATTGTAACTTCCATTTCCGCCGTATATTCAGCGGGGAAGGATTCGTCCTCCGAGAACGGCGTGGCTGAGATTAAAACGTCCACATTGTCATTGTTTAGCGCATCATCACCAGCTTTGATTCTGACCGTGAAGAATTCTTGAGAAAATGCTTCGACTGTGACCACAGGCGATGTTGTGTTTGCCATGAATGCAGAGGCGGTCCAACCCCCACCTACTACTTCAGCGCCCAGAAGCACCATCACATCACTATTTCCATCATTTTGGACTACCATTGTAATCTCCTCTTCCATACCAGGTTGGAACACTGGGATTTGTGAATAAAGTTTGATTTCAATTGTGGGGTTATCTTGGCCGATTTCGACAGTAAGTGGAAGATCGAAATAACGAGCAACTGATATGTCTGTAATATCTTCGCGGACGCGCAGATAGATTGTGTGGTTGCCCTGAATTACTTGACTTGTGAGAGTGATGTCTAGGTTGACCAATGCGGTATCACCGGGTGCCAATTGAACACGGGGTGAAGGGTCACCATTGTTGTCAGTGATGTCGTACTGCCACAATCCGTACTTCTCGTTGGCCGAGTCAGGATACAAATTGATATCGATATTACGATCAAGATTCTGCGGATTGACAATCAACCAATCTGTGACTGTATCGCCCTCTGTCATTGTATTTGTAACCTCAACGGAGAATGAAATCTGATCTGCGTTATTGAGACATATTTCCGCATCAGCGTGGCCCAATGGTGTCGCATCACAATCCCAGACCACCTGAGCTTGAATGCCAAATGTGCGTTGAATCGTGAACGCGATGCGAGCCTTCTCGGTGGAATTTCCAATGCTGATAATTTCAAGTTCAATCAAACCACTGTCAGGATCATCACGTGATGTCGATGGTTTGACTTGCAGACGGATTGTCTGTGTTGTGTGTCGATCAAGATCGCTGGTATGGAACGTACCGTCACCCTCATCCTCTTCGATACGCTGCCCGGTGTCGTTATCCCAGAATCGAAGGTTCGCATTGGTATCTTGCTTAACATCGATTCGAAATTGATCTGTGTCGAATCCGGTATTGAATATCTCCAGATAGAATGTAGTGAATACACCATCCTCAACATAGCGATGGATGTTTTCATCGATATTTAGTGCACCCGTACTATTCGCATATTGGTTGTCATGAGCTTCTGGCCAGAGACTGACCATAGGTGGCGCGTATGTGTCTAGTTTCTCCAAATCGAGTTGTAAGGTTGTCTGGTGGACAAGTACCGAGGCATTATCATAGGCAACCGCTCTGATTTCAAGCGTATCTGGTGCATCGGTCAAATCGTCTGGTGCAGTCAACAGTAGTACAGGGTGAGCGACTTGGCCACCACCTGAAAGGTCGTAGATTTGATCTGCGCGATCAAATTCAACAATCCAGCTTGAGGCCAAGTTTGACAAAACTGCCAACTCAACTGTCAATGCAAAGGCGTTCCCACTAGCCCCAACGTGACGAAGATCAAGGTTCACAGGAGTGGTTGAACTAGGTGCAATATATTCAACAACCCTTCCGTTTCCATGCGTGAGGGAAACGCCATACGAACTCATCAGTATATTGGGATGATCTATTGTGAATGATTTCCCTTGGATATTCTCAACCTCAAGATCAAGTTCATACCAACCTGAATCAAGGCCACCGGGATAAGTCCAATTGTATTGGGCCCGAAGCGCGTTGTTATCGGTGACCAATTCCTCATCATCAAAAGTGTGTGTGAACGCCACCTGCCCCTGGTCGTCAGTCATAAACAATCGCACAACTTCGATGTCCTCTCGGCCAAAAGCATCCCGCAGTTCGACATTGAACTGCATGACACGCATATCCGGTGAATCATTGGGGAACCACGGATTCTGTTCAGAACCAACTTCTTCATCGGTCCAAACACTGCCTGGTCGATGGACCTTGACTTGAGAACCACTCAGTGGTTGAGTTTCAACCTCAATCTTGGAGAATCTACCGGATGCTGTATCAATTTCATTCCACGCAACCCAGGCATCGCAATCGACCGACCCAAATTGGCGTCCACTGGTTTCACTGTCACTACCGTTCGGTGGATCTGGTGTTCCACTGCCAGAATTGCATTCCATGTCAGCCGAGACGACAACCTTCAGGCGGTCATCAGCATCGACTGTGAAATCACTGGGTGAATTCCAACTCGGGTGGAAATATCGCTCATCAAACCCACAGGTGTTTCCACCTAATGCAGATGGAGTACAAACATCAGTACTCCAATCTTCAGTACCGATAATTGATGTGCCAGCAATGACAGATACGGTCCAATCGACCGTTGAGCCTTCCTGTCCAGTAGCCTTCAAGAACAG
>JAPKEY010000188.1 GCA_028821815.1 Candidatus Poseidoniales archaeon
AATCTTGGCATATGGTACAGCGATCAAATACTGAGGTGTAGGTCAGTGCGACATCTTCGGAACAACCTATTCATTACATCGTGGACACTTATTTTACTTGCAGCAGGGATTTCCGTAGGGTTACCTGGCGCAAGTGGTTTGGCGATTTCAGCACCACTGGCAATCATTGGTAGCCTCATGTTGATTTGGGCGATTTCTATGAAGGAAGAACCGAAGGGCATGTCCGAGATGGACATCTCAAAATGGACGCCTGAGGCGGACCCACTTCCACCCGGTGCGGGCGGCTCCGTGATGTTCAGAGTTGATACGACTCTGGATGTACCCATTCGAACTAGTATCCTGTGTGGTTCTTGCGGGCATTTGGAATGGAATGATGGACAAAAACCCGCCTCATACGCTTGCGCCGGCTGTAGCCTAGGACTCTGGGAAGAAGAGGAATGAATGGCCTTTTCTCGCGGAACGGTCAAGAGCAAGAGGCGGAGAGGCCTCCTTCGGAGGCCAGCCCATGGATCTATCCAACAATGAGAAGCGGATGCTGAAAGCACTACGCTCTCGACCCGCTGACACATGGGGGTTGGATGATGTTCTAGCCGCTTGTAACTGGGATGATCAAGCTCACGCTGCTGGTGCGGGTTTGGCACTTGCCGAAAATGGGCTTGTCGAAATTGATACGAAGAAGACAACCGTTTGGTCCCTCGGCCCAGAAGGAGCCACAGCCAATAAAAATGGACTTCTGGAGCAAAGAATCTGGGACTGGTTGGCCAATCAACCAGAAGACGCTCGTGGTATGAAAGACCTGCAATCCAGTGGAATCACGTCGAAGCAAGAAACCGGGGTTGGAATCGGGTTACTCAAGGGCCTTGGATGTGCACTTGAGACTGGTGCATTCACCCTCCCTGAAACCACGGATACTGTGATTGTCACATTGGTTGCGCGCAAATCCTTCCTTGAACAGTGCGAAAATGGGGTAGATGAAGCAGATCTCGATACTGACCTTCTCGTGCATTTCCGAAAACGCAAGGGGTTGATTGAATCAACAGAGGGAACTACTCGAACTTGGATTTTGACCAGTTCGGGCCGTAAATTACCTGATTCAGAACTTGAAGAGAGATTGCAAGTGGTGCAGATTACGCCCGAACTACTGCAAGGTGAGGAATGGCGAGATGCTGATTTCAAATCCTATGATGTTGGATTGGATGCACCGGTTCCCGCGGGCGGACGTCCACATCCGATGATGGCGCTCATCGAGCGAATTCGTAGTATCTTCCTCGAGATGGGCTTCGATGAAATCGGAGGTGACTTTGTCCAGACAGCAGGATGGAATATGGATGCATTGTTTATTCCACAAGATCACCCAGCGCGGGAGATGCAAGATACATTCTATCTGACCAATCCTGAGAAGATTTCAATCGAGAAGAATTACCTCGATGATTGGGCCGCCATTCACGAACATGGTGGTGACACAGGGAGTACAGGATGGGGTGGTTCATTTTCGGGTGAAGAAAGTCAAAAGGGGCTACTCCGAACCCATACTACAGTCAATACCATTCAATATCTAGCCGATGCACCTGATGTTCCTTGCCGTGTTTTCGGCATTGGGCGTGTGTTCCGAAAAGAGACCATCGATCGAACCCACCTGCCTGAGTTTCATCAAATTGAAGGCATCATCATGGAGCCGGGCGCAAGTCTGCCAATGTTGGTGACAACCCTGAAAACATTCTACGAGAAAATGGGTTATCCGGAGGTCCGAGTTCGACCGGCATATTTCCCCTATACCGAGCCCTCACTGGAAGTTGAAGTGAAGTGGCGTGGCCAGTGGTTGGAATTGGGTGGTGCAGGAATCTTCCGGCCCGAAGTGACCGAACCGCTGGGTTGCCAGTGGCCAGTTTGTGCTTGGGGCATGGGCCTTGAGCGATTGGCAATGCTTGTGCTTGGTTTAGATGATATACGCCAGTTGTACATATCAGACCTAGAATGGCTGAGAAATCAACCATTATTGTGACTATCTAATTCATCGAGATATTGTTGACCGTAGTGGTGCCACTGCTCCATCGTCCAACCTTCAGGTAGGCCTGTAGCAGGTAGTGGAGGGCCTTGGATGACGGCTTCCATTTGTGGTAAGGTCGCCACCTGTTGAGTGGTTTCGGGTGGATAATATTCTGGGACAGGTGTGTCAAATACATCAAGCGGTGGATTAGTACCCCATTCGTGAGGCTCTTGAGGTGGGCGCATAAACAGCAATCGAGCTGCAGCAATGAAGACGATGATCAGACCAGTGAAGGCGGCAATAATTGCATAATTCATCTTCGTGTTCGAGGATTCTGAATCTTGTGCCGAGGTATTGGATGTATCTTCAATCGGTGGTGTCAAATCTGTAATATTGGTTTCGTTATTGACCGGTTCAGGCGTAGAATCGCATTGATCAGGAACTCCATCATCGTCTTGATCGTAGGTGTCATTGTATCCGGGACACAAATCTTCACTGTCCGCTACGCCATCATCATCAGAGTCAATCAATGCATCACAACCATCTGCAATACCGTCAGCATCAACATCGATGGTATCATCATAACCTTCGCAGGTCTCGTTCTCGTCTGAAATTCCATCACCATCCGAATCGATGAGGGAATCGCATCCATCAACAATACCATCACCATCTGCATCGATGGCATCATTATGACCTGGACAAGCATCTAAATCATCGGCGATGCCATCTGTATCTGAATCAATTAAGTCATCACAACCATCAACAATACCATCTCCATCAACATCGATGTTGTCATCATACCCCTGACAGGCATCATCCTCATCAGCAACTCCATCACCATCCGAATCCAACAAACTATCACAGCCGTCAGGAACTCCGTCACCATCTACATCGATGGCATCATCAAAGCCAGGGCAGGAATCCAAAGAATCACCAATACCATCACCATCGGAATCAACTAGATCGTCACAGCCATCTGGTATT
>JAPKEY010000189.1 GCA_028821815.1 Candidatus Poseidoniales archaeon
TATCAATAATTTGGTCACTTCGGCCTGAGATTCCTGCAGGGTCTAACCACCAGTCCGCTTTGACCGCTACAGAGAGGTGGACTTCAATTTCCCCCCTGAAATCACTGTGATGCAATAGTGTCAATGTGCTCACACCCCGTTCGACAGTTCCAGCGGTCGCACTGCAATTGACAGTGCCAACATCGCAAACCATGAATTCAACGTCAATATATCCAGGGGCCGTAATTTGTAATCCAATCCTCAAATCAGCATCTCGATGCTGACGCGGCAGTTCAATCGATGCGAAATCTAAACCCCCCCCCGTCAGGAAGGTGGTGTGATCGGGGCGGATACCCAAATGGGATGTATCCGCATGAGCCCAAGCATCAGGTCGCCATTCACACGATTCCAAACAATCCCCTGCAGTTGGAAATGTCGTGACGCTTGTTTTGATGGAAAACTCAGTGGGAACTGATTCAAATTGCCAGAGTCGACTTCCTTTCTCATCCGCCAATATCGCCCAATATTCACTCACAGCCAAGATGTGTCCCATTTGCCCTCGAGGGGATGTGACGGCATGTGTTATCCCAAGGTCACTGATTTTCTCCACATCATCAGCTAGAATTGCACGCTCCGCATCCCACTGAATCCTCTCTTCCACAGTCAATAAGCCAAGGCTTGGGAAACTTGTCAATCCCAAATCGGTATCAACATCGTACAGGATACCCCAATGTGCAGTTTCGGAATAGAGGACTGAGTCAGTGGGGAGACTTGCGATGGCAGATCGTAGAAGCCGGTCACCGTCTGTTTGGGCTTCAACCTCTGGGTGTGAACCAATTTCAATCAACACAATATGCGAAAGTAAAATGAAAGCCAAAGATAGACTCATCAGTGTTTGAATCGGTCGTTTTGAGGCGGCTTCTGGAACCACCAGTTCAACGTAACTCATTTCACCTCCATCTGCAATTTCCTCATGCGCTTCATCCAATCGCCTTTCACGCATTCTAGGTGTGAGTCGGGGGACTTTTGCAAGAACGATTCCAGCTAAAATAGCCAAGGGGATATGGAATCCATGTAATGCCATTGAGTACAGCATATAGGAGATGAGTGTGAGGGCTGAAATACCCACAAAACCGTCGAGTAAATGGATCCATGTGAGCATCCATTGTAGGGAAATCCAAAGGCCCAATAACCAAACTTCGAAAGAGGCACGGAATCTCCACAATGCCCATCCTGCGAGCCCGAGTAGTAGAGGTCCATTGAAGACTAGCAGAGGTAAGCCTCCCTGCCAACCATATTCTGCCCAGATTGGTGTATCCAACATCCTTGGTGCAAAGATTCCCATCACGGTGATGACAGCACCTCCAACAACAACAGCAGAAATGATGGCGAGGCGGCCAGAGTTCAAATTTTCTCGTTGAGCCGACCAGCGATGTGCACCCAACCATGCGAGCAACAAGGTTCCAAGATAGAGTGATCCAGTAGGGTGAATAACACCTACAAATACTACTCCAAATGCAAATACAATATCCATTCGTTTGCTTCTTTCTCGAGGCGGTTTAATCAAAACCAACAATCCCAATACAAGTCCCAATTGACTTGCCACGGTTGGATAACCACTGTCGAAGGCTTTGGCGAATAGGGCTGGGGCAAGGCATAGTGCCAACAACGTCGTCCCCGCAGCACCCCAGCGATCTGCAGCACCCGCCACACCCCAGATGATTGCAAGCAGTGTGAGTTGTCCCAAGAGATGAACACAATCACTCGACGACAACCCTGTCACTTGCTCTAGAAAAGCCGCAAGTGCAGGAAATCCCGGTGGGTATGTCCATCTTCCAACATTTGGTTCTGGCAGCATCAGTGAACCCGTTTCTGCCAAGCGATGTGAAAGGGTTGCGAATCCCAACCAATCAACACCCATTGGCCGATCTAGAATCAAGAGTGGTGTTAGGCAAACAATTGCCGAAATACCAAGAGCCCAAGGCAACCAAACAGGCCTACCCGTTTCGATGAGCGCAGCATGTTTTCTCTCGGCAACAACGTCTTCTTCAAGTTCGACTGTTCCAGCCTCCGATTCAGCAGCGGCTTCGATTTCTTCAAGGCGCTCCCAAGCAGATAAACGACGAACTCTAACACTTTCTCTCTGCCATCCTAGCGTTGCTGAGAGGACGTTTACAATTAGAATTGCTAGCACTAGAATTCCGATGGAGTGTTCCCCTCTAAGTACGACTAACCATCCTGCTAAACCATAGAGAATCAACAGGCTGGCAGCAGGAACAAGCATCAATTGTCGTAGACGATCGGCACCTGGATCCAGTATCCGAATGAGAGCAAGGCCGGGGATCAATCCGAGTCCGATAAGGAGCCCACTTCCAAGGATGATACTGAATAGACCCGCTTCCAATATGTCGCCTCCTATGGAGGCGACGTCAGCACACTCCACTTGAAGTCGGTGTATCCGAAGATGTGTTGAAGGGGTGGTTGTTCGACATTGCATGGCCGGCATCGATTTTTCCAAGGAGCATTGGCATCCAACAGTCGATTTACCTGATGAATATGAGGTTCGAGATTTCACAACAGGAGATGATTCACCGTCAACATTTGAATTTGATATAGGTCGCTATGATGAGATACGCCCTGGCCTGTACAATACTGATTTATTCACAGAAGATAGGTGTGTCCATGTTGGCCTAGATATCGGTGGTCCAATCGGTACACCCGTGAAATCTATTGCTGATGGTGTGGTTGCATTTTCGGGATACAATCCCGCGGATGGAGATTATGGCCACACGGTCATTATTCATCATTTCATGCAAGGTCAAAATCTATGGGTGTTGTATGGGCACTTGAATGCAGCATCCACAGAAAATTGTATACCTGGTAAATCTGTTTCAGGGGGGGAAATCATCGCTTGGTTTGGCGCAGAAAATGAGAAT
>JAPKEY010000190.1 GCA_028821815.1 Candidatus Poseidoniales archaeon
CATTAGATCTTCACGGCGGCCCATCAGGAGTATTGTAATGGCAATAAGCAGAATCAATGCAATCGAAATACCAGCGAGAACCACTGTTGTGGACACCCCATCTTCACTCTGCTTAGATGTATTTTCATCGGTTATTGGTGAGGTTGTTGCCACGCGCGCGCGTATGAGAAATGATTCAGTTACAGAAAGTGAAGTTTCATCGAGACAAGCGAAATACAGTGTATGATTTGCATCTATACGCCCCGGTGGAGTCCATTCTTGAACCCACAACCCATCTGGTTCGGGGTGATAAATTTGTGAAAATAATGTGATTTCATCCACATCTTTTAGCAGAATTGAACATTCCATATTTTCAATTCCATCTGGATCTGAAATCTCGACAATCAACATTGACGAATTACCTGAAATGAATTCAGTAGGCATAACGGAGAAATCCAATGATGGTACTGAACCACGAAATGCAACACTCAATGTATCAGATAGACCCGAAATTCCATCGATGTTTCTGCGGTTCACAACCAATTCCACTGTACCCAGCGGCCACGTCAAGAGATAATCTGGATTGAGTTCCATTCGATAATATTGGGTGTGTTGTCCGGTTCCAGGCACACAGGATGTAGGCGGAACTCCCTGTTCAAAGAAAATTGAACTATATGCACTAGATGGAGGTCCAGCAGGACCCAATCGAACACCTGCGTATTGTATGGAACGCCCTCCTGTAATTCCAATCCAAATATCTGTACCTTCGGCACCCCGATTTATTGTATCCGCCAGCATGTCATTCACACACAATGTGGGTGTCGAAATTTGCGGAGGGGTCTGGAACACGGGATGGCTCCAAGACCATTCCATTCCCACCCATAATCCACTGGTAATGCGAGTTGTAATCGATGCATCACCCGATTCAAGACCGGGTGGAGCTGTGACGACATCTTCTTCCAACATTTGGAAACCTGCTCCAGGCCAATCGATGCTTGTTTCAACAGAATAGCTGGCATTGGGATCATCTTCGTCAATGATTTGAACCTGTATGCGATCCTGAGCTCCATCAAGATAGGATTGACCGTCAATTGTCAATTCTGCATTCGGTGCCAGATCGATAGGCGTCAGGTTACGATTTGACCATTCAACCCCGTCCACCTGAAGGGTGACTGAAACTGGTTCCAGCAAACCACCCGCACTCGGATTCCAAGAACTCTGATAACATGTTTGACTTCCACTCGAACTGGATTGAGTTGGAGTTGCCAATTGTAGTCCATCCACAAGAATCGCAGGTATCTCAGTGACGTTATTGTGGTCTATATCAATCACACAAGCCGTCATGGCGTGTTCCCGGCCACGCACCCAACCTGAATTGCCGTGAACAGGGGGATCAATACCCAACCAGGGTGCAAGGTCAGCCCCTTCGACATGAACCCCATACCAAGTTGCACTCGCATCTGTGATATTGAATGCAGTATCCCAATATACATCCACACTCAAGTTCTGAAAATCAAGTATCTTCCAGTGTAAATCTACACTATCAAAGGGGGCATCAATCGGTAGGGAAATAGCGGCGTTCCAAACCAAACCTCCATCCTGTGAGGATGCTGTAATTGGTGTGTAGCCAGAATCATTGGAACTGTTGTAACGCCACGAGAGAGTGGCACCTCCCACACCAAAATCATCGCTCACTTCGACTCGACAAATGATAACTCCACCCCGAGTGGCAGTGGTTGTTGAACAGGTCAATTCATCAATGACCGGAGGCGCATTGATTTCGATGTTTAGCAATGCAAGATTGTTATCAACAATACGCTCTGGATTTGCTTCGGCTGGAATCCAACGGACAAGGAATTCCACAAATCCTGTTCGGACTGGTGTGACGTTAACCGGCAATATGAGGCGACTTCCAGCATCATTGCCACCAGGAATGGTCATTGAATGATTGGCCAAGAGGAGATTGTTCTGTCTATCACGAATTTCAAGGAATCCGTTCGCGACACCGGGGGCAAGGTTCTCTAAGAGAATTTCAAGTGTCCCATTTTCTCCAATTGACAATCGATTTGGTGCATGTACTTCAGAGACATTGATATCGTGTAAACGATTTCCATACGCAGCCATCTTTGGATCACCTACCACTGTGCCCATCCAAGATAGGAGGACGTTGGATGCAGCATAACATTCGGCCATTGTGAAACCATTAGCATAACAGGAGAGTAATTGTTCCGGGTTGGAAATTGCAGAGAGATATGGTTCGTAGACATATCCTTTTACTCCTGATACCCCATCATCGAGTAAATCTGAAACCAAACTTTGCTCATAGCTTGAGTTGAGTATGAATGTACGTCCACCAGTGCTAACGGCGGTTTCAGCAATACTCCCGTCCAACCAAGAGAAATGCGGCCTGATGGGATATAGTTTCAATGTATCAAAGAAAATTGAGCCGTTGTATGTTCCATCCGTAAATTCCGCAACTTGGCGAACAGCAAAACTAGAGGCTTGAGCATCCGGTTGAAAACGAAGCTGTCGACTTTGCCAATCATCAGAAAATGCTCGATTATCAGACCTATTGATCGAAAGAGATGCTCCATTGACATCGTACGCTTCGATCTCCAACCACCAATCGCCTTCGACCCAACCTTCTCTCATCGAATAGCCATCGAGTACCCAAGCGTGCCCCTCAAGTTCAGCATCAATATCGAAAATTTGCTCGACATAGGTTACAGAATTACCTGTGGAATTGAAACTCGGACAAATCCATACAATTTCGTCATGGATGTCTTCAACCTCTTCACCTGTTAAGGATACATCCCAAATCTGAACCTCATCGATGACACCAGTGAAATGTGTGTTTCCAGCACGATTGACACCGAATTTGTAAATCTCTATGCTATTCACCGTGCCGTTGGGTACACTCTGATTGAGAATCTCA
>JAPKEY010000191.1 GCA_028821815.1 Candidatus Poseidoniales archaeon
CTGTGTGTAGGCAACCAGGACCACCACCAGTTCCCACATCAACAGTGATGTCAACTGAATGTATTCCAAAACCGGCCCCCTCAGCATCGAGTTGGTCGTGAATTTCAGATTCAGTAAGGTTGGATACAATTCCTGCATTCCACAGTGAAGAGTTGTACCACTCGACAATAATCTCGTGCGAGGAAGAATCCTGGGCCTGATTCTGCCCACTGCCTGTGCCATTGTATTCATTGTGTACAACCGTACCAGTAATTGTATCCGGATCGGGTTGTGATGCACCAGGAATAGCACACCCTAATCCATTACTTGTTGTTTCGTCTTCAGAATATGAAAGATACACTCTGACAGCAACGACGTTGTCGCCGTTGTCCCAGGAATCAATTGAATCAGTATTGAATTCAAGTGATAGTGTATCTCCATCCATCACATACTCTGAACCTTCACCCAGTTCCTCACTCGAGAGTATGCCTAGAATCAAATAATCATCAACACCACCCATTGAATCTGAAGAATTAGGGCTGTTGATGAAGTAAAGACTCTCACTGACGAGCAGAATTACGATGAGGCCAGCACCAAATGATGCTGCGATATTCCTCGGTATCACAACCCTCCCGAGGAATGCCGAATCCGAAAGGTCGCGGAAGTGGCACAAGCAGAGATGTGCGATGAATGCTGCTCCCATTCCGGGTACGGTATCGAAGATGTACTGATCCAGCCCCAACACCCGCCAGATGACAACACTGGAGAATGCGGCGATAATCATCGTCATTGAATGATAAGTGTCTGGTTTGTAACCCATCATGCGGATGAGAAGGAGTGGAATGAACACGGATGCAAGTCCATACACTGCGAAGACCACGAGATTGAACACGGAATCATTACCGGTTACATCTGCGACCAACGATATCGCAGTTGCAAACAAAGCAACACCCAATGTAACCAACTTCGTTGTCTTGTGATCTTGACTCCATTCAGGGCGGATATCATCGGTCACTGCTGCTGTGCAGGCAAGGACCTGACTGTCTGCCGTTGACATGGTCGCAGCAAAGATTGAGGCGAGAATTAAACCGACCCAGAATGGTCCAAGCACTTCCATAGCAATCATCGGCAACCCCATCTCGGGCTCGAATCCAGGTCCGTCAAAGACGACTCTGCAGGTCAATCCAATGATGTACATTAGTATGATGAAAGGGGTTTGCCAGACGAAGAACCACACCGCAGCCAGTTTGCGATCCGCATCATTGCCTAGTGTCATGATTCGAGAGACGACTTGTGGTTGGCCTGCCACACCCAACCCGCCGAGGAAGAAAGCAAACACCCACAGTGTCACACCCAATTTGAGGCCGGGGGGAAACATCGAAGTCAGAGTTGGATCCATGGTTTCCAGAGAAGTATGCATTCCACTAAATCCACCCACTTCACCAAGGGCGACCCAGCAAAGCAAACCTGTGCCGATAATCATCACACACGATTGCGCAGCATCCGTCCAGATCGAAGCACGAATCCCACCAGCGTAACAATAGGCGACAACCAGAACAAAACCTAGCAGGATACCAATAATGTTCGACCATCCGAGAATTGCGTTGAGAGCCACACCGCCCGCTGTGAGTTGTGCAGCGGCATAAATGGACAGAAAGACAACAGATAGGATGGCGGCAGCTTTCGCTTCTGGCGCACCTTTCACATTACCCACAAGTGATGACAGTGAACGCACATCTCGATCGTGTGCCTCATGTTGAATGAACTTGAACATCCAAACCCATGCGATAACCTGTCCACCCATTGAGATAACTGAAATCCAAATCGCTGAATATCCGTACAAATAGACAAAGCCAATGAAACCGATGAACATGTAACCACTATTCCACGTACTGACCGCTGAAAGTGCGGCAAGACCAGGGTGCATCCCTCTACCTGCGACCAGATAATCATCGGTCGTATCTTTTTTGACACGCATCGACGAGAGCCCTACAGCTGCGAAGAAGGACATGAAGAGAAGAAACGAGAGGATGAGAACAATGTCCATTCAATACCCCCCTCAATCAAATAGATTCGGATGCCATGCTGTAATCTTGCCAGTGAAGGCTGAGGCCATCACTGTCAAGGGGCTTGCAAGGTACAATCGACCTGGGCCCGAACGCCCCTGAAAATTACGATTAATCGCTGACACAGTTACTTGGTCAGAATTGTCACTGACACCAGGGCCCGCACCAATACAGGCACCACATCCTGGATCAATCAGGTTGACACCCGCTGCTGCAAACATCTCAGTCCATCCATTGCGCTCCGAGAGTTCTTTGACTGTTTTTGACCCAAATTGGATGTAACAATCTACACCATCAGCAACGGTTAGACCAGCATCCAATGCCGCCTTGGTCACCATCGCATAGTAAGCGAAATCATCGTCCTTGCCTGCTGTACACGAACCAGCATAGGCGATATCGATGTGGATATCACCGATATCATCGATGTAAGCCCCATTGGTTGGATCTGAAGGAATGCCTTCATCCGGATTGCCTGGGTGCGCGACCATGGGCCGTATTTCATCGAGATTGATGGTGTGGACACCACCGTCGTAATGCGCATCAGGATCCGCTTCAACGAATGCATTACGCACCGCTTCTTCGGTCAACCCTTCTCTTCTGGAGAGCAACCAATCGATGGTCAACTGATCCGGATCACAAATGCCAGTTTTGGCACTACATTCGGTTGCCATGTTACACAGTGTAGCCCGTTCGTCCATTGAGATTGATGCTAGGCCTGGACCGCCAAATTCCATTGAACGGTCCAGTGTATCGGAGTGCTTTGCATAGTGCCACAGAATGTGAAGAATCACATCTTTGGCCGTGCAGCCTGAATTTAGTGTTCCCGTGAGTTCGAATCGAATACTCTCGGGGACCTTG
>JAPKEY010000192.1 GCA_028821815.1 Candidatus Poseidoniales archaeon
CTCGATGAGCACTTTCGACTCCTCTGTTTGCAGCAGTGTCGCGTTGCCGCGACTGCCCGAACCAAGGTGCGTAATCTCAAGTGACATCGTATGCTTTGTGGCGGCTGACTATACACCCTTTGAATGAAGCGCTTCAGCCTGCAATTATATGTCGATTTGAGACAATTTCCAAAACCGCCAAATGGCAATTATCAATCTCCAATAATATTTGATTATACATCACTAAAATTCGAATTTCACTCGAAACCAATGATGTTTTGTCCGAACGACGCTCCACCAGAATCATAAGCGTGAGAGCAGGGATTCGGCTGTGGGTGTAACCCACAGGTGAGCCCATGCGTCGAAAGCAGACAGCGCTTCTGATTACACTCCTGATATTTGGCTCGATGGTTTTCGTTAGTCAAATCCGCCCC
Source organism: Candidatus Poseidoniales archaeon (assembly GCA_028821815.1). GTDB lineage: Archaea > Thermoplasmatota > Poseidoniia > Poseidoniales > Thalassarchaeaceae > MGIIb-P. The sequence continues at coordinate 414 of JAPKEY010000192.1, forward strand.
AGTAGTCCTGTTCAGTCCGTACACCCGGGGGATACAACCGGTGAAGGTCCACCGATTACAGACAGGGATAAGGATGGAATGCCCGACCTCCATGAAGAGGCTTTCAGTGAGTCTGTGTTTTTGGATATGGGGGATCGTTCACGAACGGTTCCTGGCTTGGATCCTGACAATGGAACAGACAACCAAAGCGATCACGATTATGATGGTCTAACAGCGTTGATGGAATATTGTTGGCCGTACGATTTGGATTCCTGTTTTACCAACAATCGTACAGGATTGCCAGGTAAATCATCAGATATTTCTGAGACTGGTGTTAGGTGGTATCTCGATCCACGTTCAGGTGATACTGATGGCGATGGTTTACCCGATGGGTACGAGGTGGCCATGTGCATGGCCCACACGGGGTATGTGAATAGTTCACACGTTTGGAACTGCATGGCATTCGATCCATTGAACAGTAGTGATGGCCAAATTGATAGCGACCGTTGCCGCGATTTAACATTCGGGTGTGGTGATGGTTTTGATGTGGACCGAGATGGTACAATTGAGCCGCATGAATACTATACAAATGCGGAGGAATATTTGTACGGTGCACCGGAAAATTGGGTCACCGAATTTGATGGTCTCCGCTGTTCAGGTGAAATCATCCATCTTGTGAATCCCTGTTTAACAGAGGAAACCCGGCCAACAAATGATAACGGTTGGCTCGGAACCGACCCACTGGACAATGACTCCGATTACTATCGCTGGGTCGGTAACCCTGGGCAAGCATTGGGTCAAACACAGAAAGGTGATGGAATTGTTGATGGGTGGGAGATTTACTTCCAACTCGATCCACTGAACAGTAGCGATGCACTCATCGACAGCGATTTGGATGGTTGGGATATCAACCGCGATGGTGCAGTTTCCCCGGACACCTCTGGCTCAACCCTCGACCTCGGTGAAGTTTTCAGTAATCTTGAAGAATATACCGTTTATCGAGATGATGACAATTGGGTTACAGCAGGGGTAAAACAGGCCCAAATCGGACAATCAGGTCAACCTGTGACTGTATTTGACCAAGGGACAAGTCCGAGTTTGCTGCATCACAATGCGCACTCAATATTCTCCGATGATGTCCACGGTTTGGTTTATGTTGGCACCATGCGCGGTGTCACAATCCTTGAACCCTCAATGAATTCCTCTACACACTATGAGTTACCTTCTGGGGTCGATTTGCTCGATTTGTATATGTGGGCAGAAGGAGGTGATGATGGTGTTCTCCTTCTATCAACAACCACCGGTCTCATGACTCTTGCACTCAACGCAGATGGCCAATTTTCATCCGTAGTGGACGAAATTGAAACTGAGTCCATCGAATTGCTGGTTCCAATTCAAACCGGTAGTGGTGGTCAAGTGTTGCTTCTCGGCTTTGGTGCTGAGCAAAATGTATGGCGCTTCACACTCGATGTATCAGGACTCATCAGCACCCCTAATCCAGTATTACAGCTCACAAACATCTTGCAACAGCAGGAGAATACAACGGTCGAAACCGCAGTTCATGTGGTTCTCCCTAGTGAAGGTCCTCGCCTCTTCGTTGGAACTGACCGTGGCTTGGTAATGGCCAATAGTTCAGACTTTGCAGGTGGATTCGATTCGAGTTGGATATTCGATATCAACGATGCAGAGGATTACGTCATGCCCGCGGATGCGATGGATTCTGCATTGGCTGCACGCGTTCAAGCGCTCGTTGTAGATGGACCAAGAGATGCAAGTGGGGAAATTACCAGCCCACAAACTCTGTGGGTGGGCACACGTGGTGGAGTGCACCAATTCGATTTGGTCGTCGGCCCTTCGAACCCACTCGGTGCATTTTCCTATGATCGAATGTACAACGAAGCTGAATTTTCAGCGAATGATGTACAATCTATACTACCACTCGGCGATGAAGTTATCATCGGTTCTCAGTGGGGTTCTTGGGCCCTTGATGCCGACCACAGTCGGTCTTCAGGTGTCGAACCGGATCACACCCGTGTACCCGGTCGAATTGTCGACATGACTGTATTGGATGTCGATGGCCAACCGATGCTTTTCGCGGCCCTTGATCCTGGGAATTACGCCAACATGGTTCTGATAGATCCCCTGTCGAATGATTCGGATTCAGACGGTATGCCTGATGGCTGGGAATTTATCTTTGGATTGGACCCAACCAATCCATTTGACGGTGACAACGATCCAGATGCTGATGGCATCAATTTTAATCCTGATGAAGATGATTATTTCGATCGCAGTTGGTCGAACTTAGATGAGTTCCGCTATGTCGCATCGACAGAACAAGGTTGGAACAGCACCAATCCCCAATTGGCTGACACAGATGGCGATGGCTTGCTTGATGGTGAGGAATATTGGGGCTTTTTCCTTGAACGCACAAATTTCACATGCCACTACCTCAATGGTGGCTATGTTTGCGATGAATCAGTCGGTGAAGATGCCCGGGAAACCTACATCA
>JAPKEY010000020.1 GCA_028821815.1 Candidatus Poseidoniales archaeon
GTAGGATGAAGTATCCAATATCCACATTGGATTAGAACCAAGGACAACTGATGTCATGTTGTACCAAGTAACTGATTCCGGTGATTCAATCCAAGATTGGGTGCATGAAATTGCAATTTCACTGCTGTTGCTAATCGTCCATTGTGCCTCAGTGAGTCCACTATCATCCATTGCAATAGCGTGTATCGCAACAGCCCCTGTCAATTTCTCAGGTGCATTCTCAAAGATGATGCGTGGGGCCAATTGACTCAATTCCTCATCTTGGGCGAATAGAATGAGTTGAGCCATATCAATCTGATTATTTACATCTATTGCTCTAATTTCAAGAAGGCATGAACAAGGGGTATAGGATGAGAAATTTAGATCTAACGAATACCTCCAAGCGTTGCGAATCGACTGATGTGAATCCTCCGTTTCAGTCAGGCTATCGATTAACTCTCCTTCATCAAATAAAGCCAATCCATTGAAAATTTTCCAAGTGAGTGATATCGGCAATTCTTCATCAATATAGATGCCGGAAATGTTGAGGCTCAATTCGACAAACAGCCCTTGATTTTGGTCGATGATAATTTGGGGGGCATCATCTGGCTGTGGGTGGTGTGGGGGGGTCTGGGAAGCATGCTCAGACATTCCAAGGGGTGTGAGTAAGAACAACGCGCACAAGGCCCAACCAAGGTGGCCTATTCCCTTCACCATGGTGATAGGGCTACCCGCACTGTTTTCAATCGTTGGTTTGATTGAGCGCCCTTAAGGGCGCTTTCGATGCAACCCCTCCTCATTCGAAGTTGTCACAGTGCTGGCCTTGGCCGGGGAAGCTGGTCGGTTCACGGGGGTTGGTGTACCATTTCTCTTCACACTTGTTGGTGTATCCATCTTGATCAACATCGATGATTGCATCAGCAGCATCGAATGGATCGAATTGGAAGTAGTATTCCCAGCCAGATGCCATGTCATCATTGTCATGGTCTTGATAGAACACTTCCGGCCCATCTACAAGACCATCACCATCAGTATCGTTCTGAACTGGACTGGTACCATTGAGAAGTTCCTCATAATTGGTGAAATTCTCCAAGTCATTGTAAAACTGTGCTCCATCATCTGTGGTTGGGTCAATGTGGCAGTTGAACGTTGTAGGGTCATTGTGAGATGGACAATATCGATTCAAGAGGCTGGTTCGATTCAAACCATCTTGATCGAAATCTTCCTCACCATCTTCAATTCCTTCTAGGTCACTGTCAATCATGCTTGGGTCCATTGGTCCACGAGCACCGACTGCCTGCAATTCTTCGGAATTTGAAAGTCCTAATTCGAGGGCCTTGTCAGACCAGTAGACTTCCCAACCATCTGGTAATCGGTCTTGGTCAGTGTCATCATCGACAGGGTTGGTGTTCCAACGATCTGGTGCCTCCATGGCATTTGGAAGTGTATCATTGTCCACATCAAAACTGGCATCCGGTAGACTACCCATGGCTGGATCAAGTGCCCACCGACCTCCTTCTGACGGCATTGAGAATCCAGTCAAATTCATTTCATGAACGAAATATTTTGGATCTGCTTTACCATCATTGTCAGCATCCCCTGCGCTGCCAGACCACTCTTGGATACCATTCAGGTAAATCCAGCCACCTGCGGACTTCTCACAGGATGAAGATTCACACCCAATTGGCCGCCAAGGACTCATGGAAATCCACAATGAATGTGAACGCGTGTTTTGCGTGGTTGATTCCACCTGCATTTCCCATCCATCTAGCATTCCATCGTTGTCTGTGTCGTTAACAAGTGGATTCGTTGCAGACTGCCACGGGCGTGGAATGAATAGAACTTCATCGCCATCATTCAGAGTGTCATTATCTGTGTCGGAATTATTGGCGTGGGTGATGTATTGATCGAGGCCTAGCGCAATTTCTTCACCATCTTCAAGACCGTCATTATCAGTGTCAAACATGGATGCATTGGTCGTATACGGAACCCCATCCCAGACAAATCCGTCAATTGCTTCTGTATAATCTTCAAGATTGTCACTATCTGTATCCCTGTTGCTTGCATTGGTATACGTGATGTAGTATTCGCGACTGTCATTGAGTCCATCACCATCTGTATCGAAAACACCTGGGTCACTGGTCACATGAACTTCGTTGACACCACGATTGACGACTCGTATGGTCCAGCCCATGACTTCAATTCCATCGAGCAAGCCATCACCATCAGTATCAGGGTTGAGTGGGTCACTGGAACGACCATCGATGACACCATCACCATCTCGATCACGAGCTTCGTATTCATCGAGGTTTGTGAACCGCTCATTGTGTTCGACAATATTCATCCAAACAAAACTGCGCTCTGTAATCTCTTCATTGATTTGTGCAGAGATTGAATAAACAAATCCGTCACAAGGAGCAGAAAGTGGAATGAGTTCGTATTGTGAACCTCCTGAACTAGCCCCTGACAAAGTCACCTTGGCCCATGCAACCGTTTGATTTGCAGTTACTTCTTGATAGGGTTCGACAGAAATTGCATGTACACGCGCGAACCCATCAAAATCCGAAAGTCTCACATCACCGTTGCCATTCTGATCAAATCCATCATGATCAGGATCATCGTTACCATTGCTACCGTTACGTGGATTCAATCCATTGTTGGCCTCCCAACCATCTGGCATGAAATCATCGTCAGAATCAGCATCAGTTGGATCTGTGAACTGAGATGGACCCCAAGTGTAAGCCACCTGATACTCTTCAACGTTTGACAATCCATCTCCGTCGGAGTCTGAAAATGAATCAGTGGCGTTGGCAGGGTCGAGAATCTCAACATAGCAGAACTCAAATCCATCTGGCATTCCATCACCATCTGTATCCCAGTCACCTGGGCCATTTGCGCGTCCATCATTGTCCATATCTTCTTCAAACCAGGCGAGGTTATCCTCACTTTGGCGAGCTTGCGTGAAAGGCGCTGAAATCGACATGGAATTGACAACATTTCCACAATATGAGTCGATATTAATATTGCCAAATGCAACCTCTACCTCATCACCAATCAGGTCGCCGTCACTGTCCATTGACCACGGATCTGTACCATATCGTTCCTCAATGTAATTCGGCATTGTGTCCCCATCAACATCGAGCACAGTGTCGCATGAATGACGATCGGTGAAAGAATCCTCTAGGAGGTTCCACTCATCCATTCCAAAGGCTGCAATCCAGTCCGCCTCAACTTGGGGGCTGAGAAGACTGCAGTCCCAGTTTGCATCTGTTGGATTCATCAGTAAGAAAGGGATGCCATCAGCACCAATTTGTTGCTTCTGGTGGAGAACTTCCCAACCATCGTTGAGGCCATCCGAGTCACTGTCTCGAAGATTAGGATTAGTTCCATAGAATGCTTCCTCAGCATTGGGCAAACCATCGCGGTCAGGATCACCCATGGGGCCATTATCCGGATCGGGAAATGTCTCATTATTTTCACCGCTTGTGACATCATCTTCATTCGGATTCTGACTTGATTCAATCTCCCCAAAATCTGCATCCCCATCATCGAGTGGGTCGAGGTCATTGGCCACTTCCCATCCATCGAGTAGACCATCCCCATCCGTATCATCATTGTCGAAATCAGTGCCATATTGGGTAATTTCCATTCTATCGCTGAGACCATCCTCATCGTAGTCCGCGCCTTCTTGCTGAGTTTCATCTTCAGGTGCTTGGATGTCACCCCCTGCTCCTTCAAACCCGGCAGAGTCGAGTGTTTCTAGTGCTGAACCAACAATTGTATACATGCCGGCTAAGCAGATTGTTGCAGTAATTGCGACGACAGCCCACTGATTGTGATTGAGTCCCATGTGATTCATCTCCACAGGGTGCGTAGCACCCTTCTAATCTCTACCGACAATACACTTCACACTTAATGCTTGAGTGGGTTCGTGTGGCGCAAAATCGCACAATCTAAAGCCAAAATAACTTCATCCTGCAATTTCCCGCCGACTTTCTAATTTGATGCAATGTCCGGTGTCATCTGACGACCATGTCGCCTTCGCGGCACGCCCTTCCGCACGCTCCCAGCAGCCAATCAGGCGTCCAACAACTATTGCTGGATGCAAAGCCGCTGAAATACGCAATTCCACCCCACCATAATTGTCAATTCCAGCCGACTTGATAACCCGACCTAAGCCATACTGGACTAAATGACGATTGGAAACCGAAATCCAGTGTTCAACTTCGGCCACGAGAACCAATTCCCCCGAGGCCAGAAACTGTCGCCTAGCCGCCTCAGCCATTGCATCCCACAACACAATCTGTTCAGGCTCGGATATCCCCATCCATTCCGTTCGTGAATCCGTTGATCGGGGCGTATCTGTTAGGTATGGAATTGCTAGTGTTTCAAATCGAATCAAGAGGTCCCGTTGCAACATTAAAGTCCGATTCCCTTCCACCGTCCATACCCCATCAGCTTCATGACGGGCACGATTGTAAAGGCATTCTTGATTAGTCATTTCACCTTCGACATCCGTCCAAGATATAGTGATATTTTTTGGGGCGGGAATTTTCCTTGGGTCATGCGTAGATTGGACAATGGTTTCACCTACACCACGGTCTGACCATTGGAATCTAAATCGCCTATTTTCGATGCATTCCCATGCCGCATTCCCCATTCCTGCTGCGATTGTTGTATGACATCGATTGGCGACGAGTAGCATTGCTCCTTCGGACGAGGTTTCCAGCATGGCAAGTTGGCCCAAACCTCGGATACTCCAATCTGAATTTACCGTTGCAATCCTTTTCTTTTGCTGCCCAATCCAGGATTTGGGCAAAGTTGGAGCCAAACTCCAGCGCCATTCCTCCGATTCAGCAGCAGCATAGGCCAACCTACGGCCGAGTGTTTGGTTGGTGACTGCTTCCATCTCCGCAAACCATCTTTCAAAGGCGGGTAGTGTTGTACACCAAACGGGTGTGTTTCCAGCATTAGTGTCAATGATAAAACCGACATCATTCGGCGTATATCGGTGGCTTAATTTTTCTATTAGCCATGGTGTTGATTCATCCATCGAATCGTCGACAAGTGGCATCTCATCATCTCAAGAAAAATCTTGGAATTCATCAGATTCCTTATCTTTTATTCGCTTTGGTTTCTTGGTTGGCATTCGCGAAATATTCTGAATGCGTTGAACTTGTTCTGGGCGTGATGTAGGTCTGCGACCAGTCCCCTCATCTGGATTCGAGTATGTGGGGATTCCACGTTTGTCTGGTCGTGTGTCCATAATTGGGCGTCGATCTTTCTGTTGACCAGATTGTAATTGGCCACTTTGAATCCCAAGGCTGCGTCGGTGTGCACCTCTGTAGGCAGCGGGGCCAATCAAACGCTCAAGTGTTCTCATCCCTCTGTCAACAGGTTTCGGCCTCTTAGTCCACCAGCGTTCTGGAAGCGGTTGTGCACGTGCAAGGCGACTCGATTTCAAATCCCGCATACGATTTCTCAACCGATTCTTAAATTGTCGATCTCGTTCTTTCGGTAATCTGACAACTAGCCACCCAGGAAACCCAATATCAAACACATTGCCATTCACAGTGACGAGCAAACCCTTCAGCATGAGATGATTCCCAATAGGCATTTTATTTCCATCACCTGAAACCTTGTAACTCTTCATTTTCCGCGCATAAAGCATCATTGCACGCTGATCACGATGTTTGATAATTCGACGCTGCAGGCGTCTGAATCGACGTGTAAATAGGTGCAAACCAATCAAAGCAATTGATGTCCCCGAACCGATAAGCAAATTTTGATCAGTTTCAATCCACGCAAGCCAGCCGATTACAATCCATGTCGGGAGGAGTACAGCCCAATTGATGAGGACCATGACGAGAGGTGGTGCATAGACTGGTGGCACCCCTCTTTCGAGAGCCTCGTGTGCGACGACCATGACATTGGCATTAAGCGCTTCATCCATCCCCTTGCGCGCATTTAGAGCTGCAAATGGATTGACAGGGGCGTCATCAATCCATGCGGCTTTTTCGGCAGCAGTTCCGATTGCCAGAGCAATTTCCAATTCATCAGCATCAGCCTGAAATCCTAGAATTCCACCAAGTGCTTGTACACGTGGGTCTTCTGGACTAGATTCATTGACTTCTTCAAACACGTCAAGAGCGTCAAACCATTCACCTAAATCAATCATGCACAATGAACACGCAATGCGGGCCAATGTTGAATCGGGGTGTGCCCTGACTAGGTCAAGACAAAGGTCGAGGGCTTCCTCACTCCGTCGCTGTGCACGGAGCATTGCTGCACTGGCGATTTGTGCATGGAGGGACAATCGATCATTGTGTGCAGCGCCAATTGTTGTATCTGGTGACCATGACTTGAGTCGTTTTTGCATATCGCGCAGGTGGTCGATTGTTGAGTTATTTTCCCAATCATATAAGTCATCAGAACCAACACGACCCGCCCAAGGGTCAAGCCATTCCAGCGTCAATGCTAGCAGTTCAGGCTCATCATATCCTTCGGGTTGTTCCATTCCACGCAGTGCCTCTTTGGCAGCATCGAATCGACGACAGGCAATGTGACCCGTTGCGACAATCATTCGTGCTTCATCATCTTCCCCACCTTGTAGTGCCAGCACTTTCCGTGCCTCCTCAATAGCCCTTGGCCAAAGTCCGCGCAGGGCGGATTCAATCATCCTAGCACGCCCCTTTTCAAGACGAACAACGGCTTTGTCGCCGTCAATTTTCTCTGTTTGGAAATTTCGCAGAGTTGCGATATCATCAGATCTCGCAGCAATTTCGATATGGTCACGCATCCAGTCACCACCACCTGCCATGATTACACCCTCGCGTCGTTCATCAGGGGACAGATCGAATTTGAGACTTCGAAGATGGCTAAACCGAGTGCTAGAAAGAATCCAAGTGAGTAGAAAAATAGCCTGACCTGCAGCGATGAATTGCCATGTACTTTGAAGTAATATTTCTTCGCTGATAGTATCGCCATAGGGCATTAATTGACCAAATTCTTTGTAGGTTTGGAGTACCAGTAGCAAAACGACATAGCCTGAAAACCCAGCCAATCCAAAGAAGAGTATACGCCCTTGAACCTCGGGTTCAGTACGAATATCTCTAGGCTGTGCTAGAATCACCCCCCCGACACCTGCAAATGTTTGCCCGCCGAGAAATAAGTTACGGGTCAATTCAAAGATGAAAGCAAGACCCACAATTGCCACATTGAGCATCAAATACGATGCCAAAACCTCTTGCAGTGTTTTTAGGGAGATGATTTTGCGCATTATTTCGGAATTTTCTACCATTGAATATATGGCTTCACCAAGAATTCCACCAACATCCAATAGGCGATCTGCATCCGCCGGTTGATTGATGATCACATGAATTAGTGTGACGATGCCATTGATTGCTGCAAGTGGCATTGTTGCAAGGAATACCACTAGGAAAAGCGAGATTAGTCGGCGAAAGAATCGGGGGCTATCTGGGTCGATTGGTGTTTTCCAGCCCTTTGCAGTTCGCCATTTTGAAAGGAGAAGTGTGTTCCAAGAAGCCCCCAAGATTCGGCCATAGGCAAAAATGGTTGGTGACATAAACACAAGTAATGCGTAACCTGCCCATTGTATCATTATCGTTGAATCATAATAACCATTGGAATTCGCCACAGTCCAACCATAGTACACAATTGATGATAAAATCAGAATCATAGCAGTTGCAGTCCCAAGATAACCGAAAACTTGCGCTGAAATTTTTTGATGTATCAACCGTTTATTCGTCGCCCGAATTTGTGCATACATAGTGACAATTGGAGAAACGAAAATTGGTACAGCCACAAATACAATCGTTACGTAAACGATCGGTTTGTAAAAAGTTCCAGGACCAATTAGTAATTCAGCAACAATGAGCATCACGCCACCCATAGCCATCAGATATGACATCACACCAAACGATACGCCACGCAAGCTCAAAAGTTCTTGAATTTGCATTTTCGTGCGCGTTAACCGATGGACCTCATACAGATCATCATCAACTTCGAAGGCAACCTGGAGATTCCCGAGGCTAAGTGGGAGAATCCATTGCCATAGTGTGACTGTTCCAATCGATGCGGCAATAATGGGTAAAAGTAACCCCAAATCAATCGTATTGTAATCGACTAATACCACTTCAGCCGTACAGATGGGCAACAAGTAAATCAGCGATGCTAGTCCGAATAGCACATGACGAACGACTCGCATCGTGTTGCCACCTTAGCACTGGTTCTAAGCGGTTGCGACTACACGCTAGCGTACATGTGTACGGAAGGGGTTCAACGAGAACGCTGTAAAAATCGGTCAATCCGGTCAAAAGCTTCGCTCAAAACATCACAATCCGCGAGATACACTAAGCGGAAGTGACCCAGTCCCATTTCTTTGGAAAAACCACTGCCGTGTACAACCAGAACATGTTCGTTGTGCAACAAATCCAGAACGAATTTTTTGTCATCGGTTGCCCACTTTGAATCGGTTAGTCGAACAAACATGTAGAATGCCCCCCCGGGTGATTCAACCTCCAGTCCGTCAATCTCTGAAATTCTCTGTAAGCACAGGTCCCTTTGACTGAGAACCTTTTGTGTATATTCTTGCATCCAATCCCTCGATTGTTCTAGTCCCGCCAAATATCCCATTTGGGCTGGTGTAGATGCACAAAGACGCGACCTTAGCAATCGTTCGATTCCATCTCTAACTGCCCCCAATCTCTTGGTTGGATCGTGCAATGCCATGTATCCAATTCTCCAACCCGGAGCATAGTACCCTTTTGAAACACCATTCAATGTAAAAACTGGAACTGATTTACTTCGTGATGCAACACTAGTTTGCGTACCTGTGAAATCAAGTTCATCATAAATTTCATCAGCAATAATCATGCAATTCGGCCATTTTTCTGCTATTGAAATCAAGCGATCAATTTCGTCTGAACTTGCGACATTCCCTGTCGGATTATTGGGGTTGATGAGAACTAGAATCCGAACGCTTTCATCCATCTTGGCCTCAATATCTGCAAAGTCCACACGCCAGCCATCTCCAGCATCGAGACGATACTCGATGGTTTCTGCCCCAAACAATTGTGGGTAGGCCATGTACGGCGGATAGTGGGGCCCGGGGGCGAGCACCTTGGTACCACTCTCTAGCGTCGCTGTGAAGATAATTTGCAGGGCTTCCGTAACACCGTGACAAACGTAGACGTCATCCGGTGAACAATTCCAGCCTTTGCCCCTCTCATCTTTTGCGATTTCCGAACGTAGAGATGGGAGTCCATATGAGGGTGAATATCCTGTTTCTCCCCTGCTCAAACTGTCTTGAAAAGCCCGAACCATATGGGTTGGTGTAGGCAACCCTGGATATGCGATTGGGTCCCCAATATTCAACTTGATAATTTCATGCCCTTCTGCTTCTAGAGCGTTTGCAGGAATGACGACGTCACGAATGGCATATTCGATTCGGGCTGCGCGTTCAGCAACGGGGATTTCACTCATTGAATCCCCCCATACGACAAACTTCAGTAAAATATTCAGATGGTACAGATTGGACACTAAGACGGGAACCCTTTGCCAACAAAGGCATCCCTTCGAGGACTGAATTTGCCTTCATCTCAGGTAGTGTGACGATTGATTCCATCGCTCCAATCGGTTCGATGTCGACCATTATCCATCGTGGATTTTCTGGTGTCGCTTTTGGATCAAAATAGTTTGATTTTGAGTCCTGGGCAGTATGATCAGGATAACCCTCTCTGCATACTTTAGCCACGCCGGCGACATGAGGTGGTTTGGTATTCGAGTGGTAGAAAAGAACCAAGTCACCCACCTTCATATCATCGCGCATGGTGTTTCTTGCTTGGTAGTTTCGAACTCCATCCCAGTGTGTCTTCTCATCTTCTACCAATTGCTCCCAAGGGTAGACGTGGGGTTCAGACTTCACTAGCCAGTATGCGACCATCGAGCCCCTAGGGGCTCGCCCCGGTTTGAAAGGGTTCACCATGCGTCGTCAGCACTACTGAGGAGAATAGCATCATACGATTCTGCAGCATCACGTTGTGCAGCAATGGCCACAGAACCACCGGCTAACCCAGCTTTTCTCCGCATGGCATCACTACCACCAGCAAGCCCCCAGCCCTCCTTGACAAATAAGGCATAAATTGCTGGTAGAAGGAGTAGGGCGCTGAGTGCCGCAAATGTCAAGAGAATGATAATCACCGTCACGAAGGGTTTCAATGCAGGAATTGGAATCAAATATGCAGTCATTAGTCCAGCTGATGTGACCACTGTGGCCTCAAATAGGGACATCCCCGTACTTGCACAAGAATCCTGAATGGCTTCTAAAGTACCACCTAATTCCCGAACTCGGTTAGCAATGTGAATCGAAAAGTCAACCCCCACACCTACCAAAATCGAACCAATCATCACTGTAACCAGCGATAGCGTAACGGATTGTTGATCCATCACGAACCATTGCATTGCGACAGTGAAAATAACGGGGCATGTCGTTAGCACAGCGAATCTCGCATCGCGGAAAACAAATCCAAGCGTAACCACAGTAAATAGCAGGGCAAAACCAAGGGATTGCCACTGGCTATTGACAATGAGGTTGTTGACATCAATAGTAACCGCCGCAACCCCAATGAGTGCACTGGGTGTAAATCCAAAGCCATCACGATCCTCCGAATAACCATTTATTTCTGCTGCTGCCGCCTCAGTTTGTTTGACAGGCATGAAAGGCATATCGATGTAAATCAATGAGCGTTGGAAGTTCTTTGATACAAAGAAATGTCTCAATTCTGGTGTCAAACCATCATAGAATACTGAAATGAGGAAGCTCTGAACTTCTGTACCCGCTGTTTGGTCCCGGTCAAGTTCCATTAGAACAGTCCAGAATGTCGCACTTCCATTGTACTCTTCCGTAAACAGAATATTGCAGACCTCTCTCGGTACATCAGGCATCGGTGCACAGAACTGCCCTATTGTATCCGAACCCGAAAAATTCAACGATGCACCCACGGATTTCATCAAGAATGCAATCGAAACTGCGGTAGTTTGTTCAACCATATTAGCCATTTCAGTTAAATTTTCTATTTTATACAAATTTTCAAACGGATCCTTCTGAATTTCATTGTCCCCCGGTGCCAAGAATTCTGGCTCGGCTTCAATATCGGCCTTGACTAATATCATGCCAACTTGGCCACTTTCAAATTCATCAGAATATGTCAGCATTTTCGCTACAGCTGGTTCTTCTTGGGGTGCCATATCGAGGAGGTTCACATCTTCAACTACATTCTCACGACTGACTAAACCACTGAATAGCATTAGGATGATAAACACCGAAATAGTAAGTTTGTTCCAACGGATGGGTGCTCTCACAGCAGCCACGAAAATCTTGGGTGGTGGGTGTGATACCTTTTCCAAATCGAGAAGCATCGTTAGGTTAGGTACCATGATCATCGTAAACAGATAGACGAGGATAATTCCACCTGCAAGGGAGACACCAACAGTTTTGATTGGTGCCATCGGTGTTAGAATCAGCGATACGAAACCGATGACTGTTGTGACTGCCGAAAGGAACACAGCACGACCGGTCGATTGCAGTGCTAGAGCCATTTTCTCTCTTGGCGTTCCCTTTGATGCTGCATATCTATTTGTTATGTGTAGGCCATACGAAACTCCCAGCGCCAAGATGATAGGTCCAACAATAATTACAGTCATTGTCACTTCATAATTAGTCCAGCCGATGATACCAAGAGTGGCAAATACCGAACAAAGGGTTGGCAGACCAGCGATGATTACCACCTTGATTCCTTGTGCCCATCGAACCCTGCCTGTTTGCAATACATCACAATGGAATAGGAATAGTACCGATGCAACGGCAAAAACGCCAATAGGGAAGATTTGCCAAAACAACGTGAATGTATATTCAGTAACTGCATTTGTAATCGGAACCGGCCCAGTCAGTGTCATGACCAGCCCTAGGTCATCCTGCCCCTCACAATTTTTATCCGGATTAAACTCAGTCCAGCAATTATCGTCACCCAACCTGTTAATTTCATTTTGAGTTCCTTCAATCAATTTACCAATATCAAGATTATTATCTGCAACCCCGATGATGATTACCGCTCGATTCCACCCGTAGCCACTTACATCGGAAACCTTGGTATCATTTTCGGTTTTACCGACATCTCGGACTAATTTGTTACGAGCGTTTTCCGGTAATTCACCAATAATTTGGTTAATCCTTGTTTGGTCATCAGGGATGCTGTACCCACCAACTGTATCAGCCCATTGTTGGATTTGTGCACTGGCATTTTCGGCGAGCCAAGAACATGCTCCTTCCAACGGACATGCATCACCTGCATTGCGGACAAAAGAATCAGCAACCCGAGGGGCGCTAGAATTGATTTCTTTGACAACAGAAGAAATACTCAATACATAGATGATATTGTCAATCTCACCATCATCTGAAACATCGGAATTGAGTTGTCGTTCAAGTTGATCCATCTGCGACAAGATGGTTTGGGATGTAATGTTGTACTTTGCCGATTCCACGTAGATAATCATCACGTTAGTCGTCCAATCTTCCTCAACTTCGACAATATCTGCGGCGACTTGACTGCCTTCGGGTAGGAACGCTGCCAAATCCCCATTGACATTCATCGATTGATGATCCTCCCGATACTGATCGGTTATTCCTGAATGATATGCAAAGAATGCGGTCATTAGCAAACACATTAGTACGGTGGCAGCGGGAAAGCGGGTTAAGGCCCCAAAGAATGACATTTCTTGCAATTCTCTCCGAATCATCTTAGGGGCTGAAAGTAGCGTGTCTACGGCCCCTTTCGTCTCAAATTCAGTGATTTTACGTCGCACATTTGAACTGAAGTCTTGAACTATGGCTCGCGCCTGAGCGCCTTTGCCAGTATCATCCTTCTCGACCACTGTCGCCCCTCAGGGGCGCTCTTCCCAGCCATCGCCCTTTAATTCCTCATGCCACATTGTCCACGGGAGGCTTGAAAACGGGAAGCCACGACCGCGCGGACGGACCTGTTCATGTCACCGCAGTAGGGCCCCAGGTGGGAACACCAAATGGCAAAGCCAACCATAACCGATAAACGCTGGTCAATTGACCTTGAGAAGCGCATCCAAGAAGCGCATTATGCAGACGCAGATGCTTATGATGCACGTTATGGGTTCAAACCAGATAGCGGGCGCGAAATTTTCGTTATTGACACACCTCCACCTTACCCGAGTGGGACTTGGCACATTGGAGCAGTCGCACAATACAGCATGATAGATGTGATTGCGCGGAGCCAAAGATTGCTCGGCAAAGAGGTCTACTTCCCCTGGGGTGTTGATCGCAATGGGATCAATATCGAATTCACAGTAGAGAAAAACACAGGCCGGAAGATGAAAACATATGACCGTGCTGAATTTTTGAAACTGTGTCAAGAAACAATCGAAGAATTTACTCAAGCAATGCGGAAAACAGCATCCCGCGTGGGTCTCTCTTGCGATTTCGCCAAAGAATATCTCACCGATGCCCCAGATTATCGTGCAGTCACTCAAGCAATTTTCGTTGACCTGTTTAAGCGGGGTGAAATCATTGAGGGTTTACGACCGAATATCTATGACCCAGTAGAAGGGA
>JAPKEY010000193.1 GCA_028821815.1 Candidatus Poseidoniales archaeon
ATCTTTGGCAAAAAGAACGTAAATATCGGCACTCACACCATTTGTAACCCACATCTTCTCGCCTGTGAGAAGGTAATGTGTTCCATCTTCAGCAAGTTTGGCCTTGCAAGACATGGCGGCTGCATCCGTACCCGCCCCGGCTTCAGAGAGTGAATAAGCGCCGACTTTGTCAGTTGCCAACATCGGTAGATACTTTGCTTTCTGTTCATCGGTTCCATGAAGGACAATTGTTTTCGCACAAAGTCCAACATGAACACAAAAGAAAACAGCAAATGATGGATCAACACGTGCCAATTCTTCAACAATAATCGCTTCACTCACATCATCGAGGGGAACGCCCCCATAATTGTCTGGTATAGTACAGGATTGTAGTCCGTATTCGATGAACTGCGCCCACTCTTCAAGAGGGGGTTGTTGTGCCTTATCTCTGGCCAAACAAGTCGGTGCCAAGACTTCTTCAGCGAAGTCTCTGACCATTTCTCGTATCATGCTCTGTTCTTCCGTTTCTTGGAATTGCATGGTGTTGCCTCGCTCATGCTACCGGCCTCTTGTTGATAATCAATGCGTGAAAATACTCCCATCCTGAGGTCCGTGGAGAAAAATTCCGAAGCGATTTATTGAAATATGTCGTCGTGCCGGGCCGGCATAGAGGGTAACACAATGGCAGATGATTATCTTGAATTCAGCGTTCTATCAGATCGAAAATATACGCGCAACCATCTTTGGATGCAATTGGTTGACAAGGAAGCAGGAACATGGAAGATTGGCGTCTCGGATTGTTTGATTCAAGAGATGGGTGATATTCTACGTGTAATCATGACGGTTTTGCCTAGTGATGCTTTGGCCGACAATGCTGCTGCAGATAACGAATATGACTTTGCAGATGTCGCCGAAGAATTCAGTGAAGGTGATGTTCTGTTTTCACTACGTTCTACCGATGAGAGTGAAACATTCCATTCACCCTGCGCTGGCAAGGTAATCGAAGTCAACAATGAATTGGAAGCGGCACCTGAATTGGTTACAGATGACACCTATTCAGAGGGTTGGATTATTCTGATTGATCCACACGATTTTGACGAAGACCAACTTCTGACTGCTGATGAGTACATCGAATCACTTAGCGAGTAAGGTTAGGGCCATTCTGTGTTGGGCCAAGATTCAGGGTCTGTGACCTTCCAGTCCAATATGTCAAGTAGGGCCAAAACCTCCTCTGCAGTGGCTAAATCCTGTTCGATTTGAATTCTAAACAGCCATTCCTTCAATCGCCCTAATCTACGCCCGAATGGTAATTCAGAAGTCGTAGCGAGAAGGTGTCCATCAACCAGAGGTTGATTCCCTGCTTTGAGTGGAGCGAGGACTGCAAGTGCCTCACGAGCAGTAGATGCCGCAACTGGATGTAATACATCTTCGATTGCCAGATGCGCATTGATTAGTTCATCCACACTGGCTCTGTAGCATCGAAATTCCGAAACATCAGAAGGTACGTGACCGAGTAGACGATGCAAATCCATCACACAACCTCGATCCAGATTAGACAATTTTAGTGCCCGTAAATCATGATCTAATCGCCGCCATCTTTCATTTGGGATATCTGAAGAGAGAAGTACCAATCTACAAGCAAAAACATCTGTTTCCGGAGCTTCTAGGAGGTGCTGTAGATCGATGCTGGCATCCCAACCTGGCAGAATTCGGCTTAGCATCCCATCTTTTCGCATTCGCTCAAGAATTGTAGCTGCATTGTCACCACAAAGGATTCGACGAAATTCAGACCAGACACGCTCTTCAGAGACATTCTCAAGCATATGCCCACAAGTTAACAATGCCTTGGACAATAACGAATCTGGTTGCCAAACTCCACGATCTCCCCGATCCATAAATCGGTAGGCACGGAGCAAGCGAAGACCGTCTTCACCGAGTCGTTCCTCAGCAACTCCAACCGCCCTTAGGTCCATATTTCCCAAATCTTCAACCCCACCATAGGGATCGTGAAGAATTTCTCTAGCAAGATCGATTGCCATCGCGTTGATTGTGAAATCTCTGCGCGATAAATCCTCTTTGAGTGAATCACCAAATGTAACCTCATCAGGACGTCGACCATCACCATATGTGCCTTCCTTGCGTAAAGTGGTCACTTCAAATTGCATATCTGAGTCAATAATCCGTACGGTCACAGTACCATATTGGGCACCAGTAGGGATGGCCCGGGGGAATATGTCGAGAATTTCATCAGGATTCAATGTGGTTGTCAGGTCCAGATCATACCAGGGATTGCCGAGCATTGCTTCGCGGACAGAACCCCCAACCAACCAGATTCCACCATCGGCGGTTGCAATCCGATTACAAACTTCACGAAGGGCTTCAGGTAAGTCATTTTTCCATGTTAGTAGAGGTGTGGAAAGTGCCTCACCATCGAGGTCAGCAGCGGTTCCCTCCAACCAAGCACTTTCCGCCATCAACCCCTTCCTTCGCCTCTTGGTCATGATGCTATCGACGTGCGAAGGGATTTCAACGGTGATTCCTTGGGGGGTGCATGGACGTCGAGTTGGTTCCGATTGTGTGGTTGAAGCCACACGAGGAGGTCAAGCCACGAAATGTCGATACTTTGCACGAAATGACGCTACGTTGGAGTTCTTACACCAAACCTCTCTTGGTCGACCGAAAAACTGGCACGATTCTTGATGGTCACCATCGATACCATGTCGGTATTCGAATTGGCCTGTCACGCCTACCAGTCATCAAAGTTGATTATTTGACAGATGATGGAATTGAACTTGATCTTTGGCCTGCCGCTAAAATTGAATCGTTGACCAAGCAGCAAGTCATTGACATGGCGCTTTCAG
The DNA here is from genome assembly GCA_028821815.1 of Candidatus Poseidoniales archaeon. Taxonomy (GTDB): domain Archaea; phylum Thermoplasmatota; class Poseidoniia; order Poseidoniales; family Thalassarchaeaceae; genus MGIIb-P. Next base: position 2,841 of record JAPKEY010000193.1, read on the forward strand.
AGGGCGTATTTCCACCTAAAACAAGTCGTCA